>JAFBAD010000282.1 GCA_019247975.1 Acidimicrobiia bacterium | reverse complement strand
CACCTCGAGCACCGGCCGGCCGACGGTCTCGTAGCCGTCGGAGAGCAGCACCACCGAGGCCGGGATGTCGCCCGACTTCAACACGTCGGCCGACAGCGTCGACCGGATCGTGCCGAGCGCGGTTTCGAGCGCGTCGCCGGTCGCGGTGCGCGGCCCGGTCTCGAGCGTCTTGACCGCGTCGATGACCGATGCGTGATCGGTGGTCGGGTCCACGAGCACGCGGGCGGTGCCGTCGAACGCGATGAGGCCGACCTGGATGCCGTCGGGGACCTGCTGCACGAACTTCGAGGCGCCGGTGATCGCCGCCTGGATGCGGCTCGGTTGGATGTCGTCCGCGGTCATCGACGCAGACACGTCGACGGTGAGGACCACGACGCCTTCGTCGCGCGGCACCTGCACCGCGTGGACCGGCTGCGCCAGCCCGACCACGATCATGCCGAGGGCGCCGGCGGCCAGGACCGGCGCGACGTGGCGACGCCAGCCGAGCCGCTCCGGGGCGATCGACGAGTGGAGGTGGGTCGACGTGTACTGCGCGACCGCGCGGCGGTGGCGGAGGTGGATCGCCACGTAGCCGGCCACGACCGCGATGACCGCGAACAGCAGCCACAGGCGACCGGGGTGGAGGAAGCTCATCGCGATCATCGACGACGCCTCCCGCGAGCGACGTGGCGCACCACGTCGGGCAGCCAGTCACGGTCGGTCGACACCGCGATGAGATCGGCCCGCGCCGCGCGGACCTCGGCGATCGCCGCCTCCCGCCGGCTCCGCGACGCCTGCGCGTAGCGCTCGCGGAACCGACGGGAGGAGGTCTGCACCTCGGCGCGTGCGCCGGTCTCGGGGTCGACGAGCGTCAGCAGGCCGACCGGGGGGATGTCGTCCTCCCGCGGATCGGCGAGGTGGGCGACCACGACCTCGTGGCGGGCGGCGAGCGAGCGCAGCTCCGGCATCCACTCGTCGTGGTCGAGGAGGTCGGAGACGACCACGACCAGGCCGCGGCGCCGGGCCAGGCGCCGTACCCGGCGAAGCGCGTCGGCCAGCGACGCGCTTCCGCCCGAGGAGCGGGGACGGCGGTGCAGCGCTGCGAGCAGGGAGAGGGTGGCGTCACGGCCGGCCACCGGCGGGATCACCCGCAGCTGGTCGGCGTCGTACACCACTGCGGCGACCCGGTTGCCGGCGCGGGCGGTGAGGAAGCCGAAGGCGGCGACGACGGCGAGCGCGAGGTCGCGCTTCTCCTGGATCGCGGTGCCGAAGTCCACGCTGGCGGTTCCGTCGACCACGAACCAGGTCTCGAGCTCGCGGTCGGCGATCGTCGTGCGCACCTGCACATCACCCGAGCGGGCCGTGAGGTTCCAGTCGATGCGGCGGACGTCGTCGCCCGGCTCGTAGCGGCGCCCGCCGCCGTTCTCGCTGCCCGGACCGGGGACGAGGCCCTCGTGGTCGCCGTGGACGAGACCGTCGAGCTTGCGGTTGATCGTCAGCTCGAGCTGACGCAGGACCGGTTCGGCCGAGGGGATGGTCGACAGGTCGCTCACGCCGCCCATTCCTGGCTCGGCGCGATCTGTGGGGCGACGACCGAGGCGACGACGTGCTCGACCACCTGGTCCGGCTCGACCCCGTCGGCGATGGCGTCGAAGGTGAGCAGCACGCGGTGGCGGAGGACGTCGCGGGCCACGTCGAAGATGTCCTGCGGCACGACGTAGTTGCGGTCCCGGATCAGGGCGAGCGCACGGCCGGCGGCGACGAGGCCGAGCGTGGCGCGGGGGCTGCCGCCGTGCGCGATGAGCGGTGCGAGCTCGGTCAGGTTGTGCTGCGCGGGCTCGCGGGTGGCGAGGGTCAGCCGGACCGCGTAGTCGAGTACCGCGTCGTGGACGAAGACGTCGTCGGCCGCCGCCTGCAGCCGCTGGAGGTCGGTACCGGTGAGGATCGTGCGGGCCTTCGGTGGTCGGGTGCCCATGCGCCGGACGATCTCCGCCTCCTCACGGGCGTTCGGGTACTCCACGAGGACCTTCATCAGGAACCGGTCGCGCTGCGCCTCGGGCAGCGGGTACACGCCCTCGCTCTCGATCGGGTTCTGCGTCGCCATGACGAGGAACGGGTCGGGCACCGGGTACGTGGTGCCGCCGATCGACACGTGGCGCTCGGCCATCACCTCGAGCAGCGCGGACTGGACCTTGGCCGGCGCACGGTTGATCTCGTCGGCCAGCACGACGTTGGCGAACACCGGGCCGAGCTCGACGTCGAACGTCTCACGGGTCGGCCGGTACACGCGCGTGCCCACGAGGTCCGAGGGGACGAGGTCGGGGGTGAACTGGATGCGGGCGAACGATCCGCCGAGGATCGTCGCCACGGTGTCGGCGGCGAGCGTCTTGGCGAGGCCGGGCGCGCCTTCGAGCAGGCAGTGGCCGCGGGCGAGCCAGCAGACGAACATCCGCTCGAGCATCCGGTCCTGGCCGACGAGGATGCGCTTGGCCTCGAACAGGGCGGCCTCGAGCACCTCGGCGTCGGAGGGCGTGCGGTTGGTGACGGAGTCGGGAGCCATGGGTGCGATGCTCGGGGCCCAAGGTCGGAGGCGGCGCCGAGCTTCCTGGGAGGTCCCTGTGAGCGGCCCGCGATGAGTTCCGGACGCCCGGCCCGTCCAACCCGGCGGATGTCCGAATTAGCCTTGGCCCCCATGGCTGCCACGACCGGTGTCGCCGACCTCGACGTCGAGCGCGACTTCGATGCCCACCGCAAGGAGCTGACCGGGTACTGCTACCGGATGCTCGGCTCCGGCTCGGAGGCCGAGGACGCGGTGCAGGAGACCCTGCTGCGGGCCTGGAAGGCGATGGACCGCTTCGAGGGTCGGTCCTCGGTGCGCTCCTGGCTGTACCGGATCGCGACCAATGTGTGCCTCGACATGCTGCGCACGCCGCAGCGGCGGGCCCGGGCGATGGACCTCGGCGGCCCGGTGCCGGCCGAGGACGGCCTCGGGCCGATCCTCCCCGAGAGCGCATGGATCATGCCGATCGCGGACGAGCGCATCATCCCGGTCAACGGCGACCCGTCCGACGTGGCCGACGAGCGCGAGTCGGTGCGGTTGGCGTTCGTTGCCGCGCTGCAGCACCTGCCGGCCCGTCAGCGCGCGGTGCTCATCCTCCGCGAGGTGCTCCGCTGGCAGGCGACCGAGGTCGCCGAGCTGCTCGACACCTCGGTGGCGTCGGTCAACAGCGCGCTGCAGCGGGCCCGGGCGACGCTGGCCGACTGCGAGATCGACGAGCTCGATCCCAGCGGTGTGGATCCCGAGCAGCAGGAGATGCTCGACCGCTACGTCGACTGCTTCGAGCGCTACGACATCGCATCGCTCGTCGCGCTCCTGCGCGACGACGTGAAGTTCTCGATGCCGCCGTACGACATGTGGCTCCAGGGTCCCGACGAGGTGGCCGCCTGGATGCTCGGCATGGGCGCCGGCTGCAAGGGCTCGCGCCTGATCGCCACCGCGGCCAACGGGTCGGCGGCGTTCGGGTCCTACCGGATGACCCGGCCCGGGCTGCACGAGCCGTTCTCGATCCAGATCCTCGAGTTCTCAGGCGGGCGCATCTCGGGGATCCACAACTACCTGGACACATCGCTGTTCGCCCAGTTCGGGCTCCCCGCCAAGCTCGAGTCCTGACCCGAACCGCAGCAGCTCGCCGAGGCCCAGGAAGGCGAACAGCTCGCGCAGGTCGTCGGTCGCGCCCTCGACCTGCACCGCCCAGCCGGCCCGCCGGGCCGCGACCAGGATCCGCAGCAGCCCGTCGACCACGTCGAGGTCCGCCGGCTCGCCCGCGAGCGAGACCGTCACGGACGCAGAGGGACCCATTGCGAGGTTGACGACGCAACCCCGCAGAACTCACCGCAGGACCTTCGGACCGCGGGTCAGTGCGTCGAGTAGTTGATCTCCCCGGCGCCCTTCACCGCGACGGCGAAGCAGAAGCAGTGGATCGCGCCGCCGCCGGTGGGGGCGAGGCTGTGGACCGTGTCGGGCGGGATGTAGACGAGGTCGCCGGGGCCGACGGCCTGGTCCTCGTCGGCGACGGTCATGATCCCTCGCCCGGACATCACGAAGTAGAACTCGTGGGTCGGGTGCTCGTGCGGGAAGACCCGGCCGCCCGCCGCGACCTCGAACTCGTTGACGAGCTCGAGCGAACCGCCCTCGGTCAGCGCATGCATCTCACGAGGGTGCACGAGGTACCAGACCGGAACGGTCCCGTTGTGCTCGACCTCGGGTTCCACGTCAACGATCGACCGCACGTCCATGGCGGCCGATCCTACGGGTGGCTACAGGTGCGGCGCCGCGGTGACCTCGCCGATGGTGAGCTCGGGGGTCGCTTCGAGCACCTCGCCGATCCGCTCGACCTGCGCCTCCAGCTCACGCCGGCGCGCCGGGCCGAAGCGGCCGAAGGGTTCGACGGTCATCGCGAGACGGCGTCCGGACCGACGCTGGTGCCACACGCCGGCCACCACGCCGTCGACCAGGAGCAGCGGCACCGGACCGGCCTGCCCGTTGGGGAGCGCGCGCTCGGTCGCGATGCCGGGGAACACCTTCGGCCGCGGGTGGCAGCCGATCCCGTAGGCGTCGAAGTAGGGGAGGAGCCGCACGCCGACGCGCTCGTCGTCGCCCGGCTGCTCGTCGGCGGCGAGCGCCCATCGCTCCTCGCCGTCGAGCGAGACCCGCACGAGCTCGTCGCTCAACCGACCGATCGCGTCGGCGACCCACGGCCGTGGGACGTTGAGCCACTGCGCGACGTTCGCCTCGGTCGCCGGCCCGTACGCGTGGAGGTACGAGCGGACGAGGGTGGCCGCGCTCGGACCGGCCGCGAGCGGCGCGAAGCCGGGCAGCCAGCGGGCCGGGCTCGTGTAGGTGACCCGGCGACCGCGGTTCGGGCCGAAGCAGAGCGCGCCGCGGAACGCCGCCGGTTGGACGGCCTGCTGCCAGCGGGGCCGGTTCTCCTGGAACGCGGGCAGCACCCGTTCGCCCGCCCACGGACCGGTCCGGCCGACCACCGCCTCGTCGAGCTCGTCGATCGTCAGCTCGCCCTCGCCGAGCGCGTCGCCGATCGCCGCGATCACCTCGTCCATCTGCTCGTCGCTCAGCCGCACGCCGAGTGGCTGCTGGTTCGGTGGCGGCACCGTCGACAGCGCGCCGGTCCACCACCCCAGGTCCTCGGACGGCAGCAGGTGGATCGTGCCGCGCGGCCCGCACGTCTTCACCAGGGTCCTGTCCTCCCAGAGCGCCCGGCGCACGTCCTGCCGGGTGATCCCGGCGACCCGGATGCCGATCGAGACCTCGGCCGCGGCCATCACCTGTGCGTGCGCGCCGCCCATGGCCCGGACGCAGGCCACCAGATCGGCGGCCGCCGTCGGGACAGTCAGGCCCTGGCGGGCGAGGCGGCGCCGGCAGACGTCTCGCCAGTTGACGGTGGGCGCCTCGGTCACGGCCCGATGTTCCCACCCGAACTGGCCAGCCCCTGACCAGGTTCGGTGGGATCATCACACCGTGCGAGCCGACCGGCTGGTGGCCACCCTCCTCTTCCTGCAGTCCCGGGGCCGCGTGACCGCGGCCGAGGTGGCCGACGAGCTCGAGGTCTCGATCCGCACCGCCCGGCGGGACCTCGAGGCGCTCTCGATCGCCGGCATCCCGGTGTACTCGCAGGCCGGCCGGGGTGGCGGCTGGTCGCTCGTCGGAGGGGCCCGCACGGACCTGAGCGGCCTGACCGCGACCGAGGCCCGCACGCTCTTCCTCGTGGCCGGCCCCTCGTCCGCGGTCACGCCGCAGGCGAAGGCGGCACTGCGCAAGCTCGTGCAGGCGCTCCCGGAGACGTTCCGGGCCGAGGCCGAGAAGGCCGCGTCGTCGGTGGTGCTCGACCCGGCCCGCTGGGGCGGCACGCCGCCGGCCACCCCTCCGTTCCTCGAGCCGCTCCAGCAGGCCGTGCTGCAGGAGGTGCAGGTCGTCCTCGGCTACCGCGACCGCGTCGGCGCGGTGACCGAGCGGACCGTCCACCCGCTCGGCCTCGTGTCGAAGGGCTCGTCGTGGTACCTGGTCGGCGACACCGACGCCGGGTTGCGCACCTTCCGGGTGTGGCGGGTGCAGTCGGTCGAGCTGACGGCCGACCCGGTGGTGATACCGCAGGGCTTCGACCTGACCGAGACGTGGCAGCGGGTGGTGGCCGAGATGGACGAGCGCCGGGGTTCGATGCGGGTGCGGGCGGTCGTCGACCCGGCCGTGGTCGGCTCGCTGCGAGGCCACTTCGGCACCCGGATGGACGTCGGCGGACCGACCGCCGAGGGCCGGCTCGAGGTCGACATCGGGTTCCCGGAGGACCAGGAACCGGCCATGGAGCTCGCCGGCTACGCCGCGGTCATCGAGGTGCTCGACCCGCCGGCCGTGCGTGACCAGCTCGCCGCCATCGGGGCGCAGCTCGTCGACCGCTACGGCTGACCGCGCCCGCGCGCTACCGCTGGCAGGCCTCGCAGGTGCCGATCACGTCCAGGCGGTGCGACGTCGACGCGAAGCCGGTGCCCGTGACCGCCTTGACCAGCGCAGCTTCGAGGCTGCGTTCGAGCGGCGCCGGCACGGTGAAGTCGTCCACCCGGCCGCACCCGGTGCAGATCAGGTGGTGGTGGTGGCCGACCAGGTCCTCGGCCAGCTCGAAGCGGGCGTGCTCGCCCGAGGTGACGATGCGGTGCACCACACCGACCTGCTCGAGCACGTGGAGGTTGCGGTAGGCCGAGCTCTGGCGCAGACCGGGGGCCCGTTCGAGCAGCTCGGGGATGGTCTCGGGCCGTGCCGCGTCCTCGAGCAGCGCCACCAGCCGCCGCCGGCCGCTCGTGTAGCGCTGGTCGACCAGCCGCAGCCGCTCCGCCACGATCGAGTCGATCGAACCCGGGTCCACCTCCGGACGTTACCAGTCGGAATGAGAATGAAGCCCGGCGGCCACCGCTCCAAGCCGGCCACCAGCGGCTCACAAGCGGCCTCCCGCATCCTCTTCCCATGGCCGTTCCCGTGGCTGCGCAGCCCGATCTCTCCTTCTTCCGTGCGGTGCACCGGAAGACCCGTTCGGACCTCGCCCGCTACGTCCGCGCCGTCGAGCGGGCCACGGAGCTCGACCGGGCCACCCGCCTGCGGCCTCTCGCCCGCTGGGCGCGTGGGTTCGCCCACGAGCTGGTCCACCACCGCGTTCGCGAGGACGAGATCCTCTTCCCGGCGCTCCGGGACCGGGTGCCGGCCGTCGCCTGCGTGCTCGCCGACATCGCCGTCCACCAGGACGCCATCGACGGTCTGCTGGCCCGCTGGCCGGCCGTCGCCGAGCGCCTCGCCGACCCGGCCGCCCCGTTCGAGGCGGCGAAGGCCGAAGCGGTCGATCTGGCCCGCAGCCTCCAGGATCACGTGCTGCGCCGCTTCGACCTCGAGGACGCGGAGATCCTGCCGGTCCTCGCGGCCAACTTCGGCGGCGCGGAGTACGACGCGCTCGTCGCCCGGGCCGAGCGCCATCGCCCGGGGCGGGCGTTCGCGATCCCGTGGTCGGTCGACGCGGTCGAGCCCGGGGACCGGCGCCAGCTGCTCGCCCGGGCGACGCCCGAGGTGCGGCTGGTGTGGAAGCTGCACCAGGGCCGCTACGAGCGGTTGGTGACCGCTGCGTTCTCCGACGCCTGACCGCCGCGGTCAGCCGGGCGGGAGCTGCAGCACCGCGAACACCATGCGGTGGTCGGTGCCGCCGATGTGGAAGACCTTCGTCTGCCGCACGCCGATCTGCCGGCTCACGAGCACATGGTCGAGCGCGACCGTCGGCAGCCGGGACGGCCAGGTCCCCGCCAGGCCGTTGCCGCTGCGGTCGGCCGCATCGGCCCACCCGTGGCTGATGACCCGGCGCAGCTCGCCGTGGTCGAGCGACGCGTTGAAGTCGCCCACGAGCAGCTCGGTCCCGCCGGGCGAGGCTTCCGGCAGCTGGCGCAACGTCGCCCGCCAGTCGCCGTTGCGCCGGAGGTCGGGCGACTCGGTGTGGACCGCCTGGACGGTGACGGGAGGCCCGCCCGGTACCGTGACCCGTGCTCGCACCTCGAGGTGGCCGGTCAGGCCGTGGATCGTCCCGGTGCGGACCAGCGGCCGGCGCGAGTAGATCCCGGTGCCGTCGGCCGCGGGGCTCGTGGCCAGCGCGCGGTACGGCAGGATCTGCTCGAGGCCGTCGCGGGAGAGCTCGACCCGCGCCTCGAACGTGAGCTCCTCGACGACGAGGACGTCGACGTGCTGGTCGATGACGTGCTGGGTCACCTGCTCCTTGTTCGCCAGCCCGTTGTAGAGGTTGACGGTCATGACCCGCAGCGTCGGCCCGTGCGGGTGCGGGCCGCCGGCGATGACCCGCGGGAGCATGCAGGCGCCGAGAGCCAGCGCGGCGACGAGCGCGACCGCGGCGGCGATGCGCACCCGCGCCGCGAACGCGGCGACCGCGAGGAGCACGCCGGCCATCGCGATCACCGGGGTGAACGCGATGAGCGGGACGAGCGTCGCTCGCTCGGTGCCGGTCAGCCGGACCAGCGTGACGATGACGAGCAGGGCGGTCGCGACCCACGCGACCGCCCTCGTGACGATCCTCAGCGCTCGACGGCCGCCGTCCGGGTACGTCCCGCGGCGGACAGGACGGCGCGGAGCGAGGCGGTGATGATGTTCGGGTCGGTGCCGATGCCCCACCGGGTGGTGCCCTCGCCGTCGACCGTCTCGACGTAGGACACCGCAGTTGCGTCGGCGCCCCGGCCGATCGAGTGCTCGTGGTAGTCGACGACGTCGAGCTCCACCCCGAGCCCGCGCTTCACCGCATCGACGAACGCGGCGATCGGACCGTTGCCGTCACCGGCGACGGTGACCGGTTCGCCGTCCACGACCATGTGGGCGGTGATCTCGGTGCGATCGCCGTCCCGGGTGACGAGCTCGTGCGAGCGCAGCTCCGCCCACGGCTCGGCCGGGAAGTACATCGACTGGAACTCGTCCCACATGGCGGTGGGCGTGATCTCGGTGCCGGTGTCCTCCGCGACCGCCTGGATCGTCTTCGAGAACTCGATCTGCAGGCGGCGGGGGAGGGCGAAGCCGTGCTCGGTCTCCATGATGTAGGCGACGCCGCCCTTGCCGGACTGGCTGTTGACCCGGATGACCGCCTCGTACGTGCGGCCGACGTGGGCCGGGTCGATCGGCAGGTACGGCACCTCCCACTGCTCGTAGTCGTGGCCGCGCCCGGCGGCCTCCGAGTCGGCGTACAGCGCGGCGAACCCCTTCTTGATCGCGTCCTGGTGCGACCCGGAGAACGCGGTGTACACGAGGTCGCCGACGTAGGGGTGGCGCTCGTGCACGGGCAGTCGGTTGCAGTACTCGGCGGTGCGCCGCAGCGAGTCGATGTCGGTGATGTCGAGCTCGGGATCGATGCCCTGGCTGAACAGGTTCATCGCCAGCGTCACGACGTCGACGTTGCCGGTGCGCTCGCCGTTGCCGAACAGGCATCCCTCCACCCGGTCGGCGCCGGCCAGCACGCCGAGCTCGGCCGCCGCGACCGCGCAGCCGCGGTCGTTGTGCGGGTGCAGCGACAGCACGACCGACTCCCGGTTGCGGACCGTCCGCAGGAACCACTCGATCGTGTCGGCGTAGATGTTCGGCGAGTACATCTCGACCGTCGCCGGCAGGTTCATGATCAGCGGCTTCTCGGGCGTCGGCTCGATGACGTCGGCCACCGCCTCGCAGATCTCGACCGCGTACTCGATCTCGGTGCCGGTGTAGCTCTCGGGTGAGTACTCGTAGCGGACCTCGGTGCCGGGGACCGTCTCCTCGAGCTTGCGGCACATCTTCGCCGCGTTGACCGCGATCTCGGTGATGCCGTCCTTGTCGAGGCCGAACACGACACGACGTTGCAGGATCGACGTCGAGTTGTAGAAGTGCACGATCGCTCGCGGTGCGCCGGCGATCGACTCGTACGTGCGGGCGATGAGCTCGTCACGGCACTGCGTCAGCACCTGGATGGTCACGTCGTCGGGGATGAGGTCCTCCTCGACGAGCTGGCGGCAGAAGTCGAAGTCGGGCTGGCTCGCCGACGGGAAGCCGACCTCGATCTCCTTGAAGCCCATCGCTACCAGGGTCTGGAACATCCGCTTCTTGCGGATCGGATCCATCGGGTCGATCAGCGCCTGGTTGCCGTCGCGCAGGTCGACCGCGCACCACCGCGGCGCCTTGGTGAGCCTGCGGTCCGGCCACTGCCGGTCGGGGAGCTCGAGCGGCACGAACGCGCGGTACTTCTCGAAGGGCATCTTCTTCGGCTGTGCGGGTTCGGGGGGCATGGCGTCGGCTCTCTGGTCGGGGTCGGATCGTGGTCGGAAAACGAAAGAAGCTCCTGGCCTCTCGGCGCAGGAGCTTCGGCGAGTGCCTATGGCAGCACTCGCCTACATGAGGAGGAGACCGGTCGGGGTCGTCATCGCAGGAGATGCTAGCGCGTGTGCTTCGGCCTGTACGGCCAGTCCTCGGTGAAGCCCGGGCCGGGCACGTTGCGGAAGGACCGGTTGTGCAGCTGCTCGCCGCACTTGTCGCACACGAGGTGCGGGTGGGTGACCTCGCCGCAGTCGCGGTGCTCGAAGCGCAGCGGCTCCTCGCCTTCGCCGAAGATCCAGTCGTCGCCCCACTGGCGGATCGTGACCAGCACCGGCCAGAGCGCCCGGCCCTTGTCGGTGAGCACGTAGTCGGCGCGGTCACGGGCCTCGTCGTAGACCTGCCGCTCCATCACGCCCGCCTCGACCAGCGTGTCGAGCCGGGTCGACAGCATGTTGCGGGCGATGCAGAGGCGCTCGGTCCAGTCCTCGAAGCGGGTGATGCCCAGGAACGCGTCGCGCAGGATGAGGAGCGTCCACCACTCGCCGATCACCTCGAGGGCCCGGGCGATGGAGCAGTTCATGTCCTCGAAGGAGGCCTTTCGCACGTGACCGATGCTACCCAGATTTGAGTTGCATCACACTACTTAGAGCGCGAAGGTGCGTTGCATGTTGAGACGCAAAGCAGCTGCGACGGTGCTCACCGGTCACGACGAGCTGGTGTCGGTGCGCGACGGGCACCTCGCCCGGCCCGCGTCGGCGTCGCTCCTCGACCTGTCCTTCGACGAGGTCGCCCCGGGCCGGGTGGTGCTCGGCTTCGGCCCGACCCGCCGCTTCGCCGACGGCGACACGATCCCGACCGGTGTGCTCGCCGGCGTGGCCGAGTGCGCGATGCGGACCGCGGTGCGCACCACCGTGCTCGCGTCGACCGACGTGTCGGTGTCGTCCCTCTCGATCGAGCACCCGCACGCGGTGCTGGTCGACAGCAGCCGGTTGCACTGCGAGGGCGAGCTGGTCGGAGCGATGCTGGCCCGGGCGACGATCACCGACGGCGCCGGCCGCGTCGTGCTGCGGGCGCAGGCGACCTGCCGCGTCGTCCCTGCCGCGTTCGACGACTCACCCCGCCAGCCAGGTGCGCACCAGGCCGCGTAGGCGGTCGACCCCTGTCCCCTTCATCGAGCTCACCCACACCACCCCCGGGCCGACCGCGTCGGCGACCTCCCGCTTGCGGCGGTCCCGACGCGACGGCTTGACCTTGTCCTGCTTCGTCGCGACGACCGTGCACGGGCGCTCGTTGGCGTGCAGCCACTCGAGCATCTGCACGTCGAGCTTCGTCGGTCCGATCTCGCCGTCGACGAGCACGACGATCATGCGCAGCGGCTCGCGCTCGAGCAGGTAGCGCTCGATCATCGCCGGCCACGACGAGCGCACCGACTTCGGCGCGGCTGCGTACCCGTAGCCCGGGCAGTCGACGAACGTCGATCCGTCGGGCAGCGCGAAGCAGTTGAGCAGCCGCGTGCGTCCCGGCGTCTTCGACGTCTCGGCCAGGCGGTTGCGGTTGGCGAGCGCGTTGATCAGCGACGACTTGCCGACGTTCGATCGCCCCACCACCGTGACCTCGGCCGGTGCGTCGGGCAGCCGGTCGAGCCGGTCCGCGGAGAGCACGAAGCGCAGCTCGAGCGGCCCGGCCATCGGCCGAATCTCCCACACCGGGGCGACGGGCCACGCAGTTCTCGAGGAGGGCCACGCAGTTCTCGAGGAGGGTAGGACTTGTGGCATGACCCTCGTGCACCGCGTCCTCCCAGCCGAACCGGTCGCCGACCTCGACGCCTACCGGGCGCTCGGCGGGCTGGCGGCGCTCGAAGCCACCCGTGCCGCCGGCGGCGAAGCGGTCGTCGAGGAGATCGAGGCGTCGGGGCTGCGGGGGCGGGGCGGTGCCGGGTTCCCAACCGGCGTGAAGTGGCGGTCGGTCGCGACCAACCGCTCCGACGTGGAGCCGACCACCGTGGTGGTCAACGGCGCCGAGGGCGAGCCGGGCACGTTCAAGGACCGCGCGATCCTCGCCGCCAACCCGTACCAGGTGATCGAGGGCGCCCTGATCGCGGCGCTCGTCGTCGGCGCCGACCGCGTCGTGTTCGGGGTGAAGCCGTCGTCGGGCGAATCGCTGGCCCGGCTGCGCGCGGCGATCGGTGAGCTCGGCAAGGCCGGGCTGGACGGCGGCATCGACATCGAGGTCTTCGAGGGACCGGGCGAGTACCTCTACGGCGAGGAGACCGCGCTGCTCGAGAGCATCGAAGGGCGCCCGCCGTTCCCCCGCATCGCGCCGCCCTACCGGCGGGGCGTGGAGGACCTGGGCGGTGGGCCGCGGAGCAGCGGTCTGTCGGCGACGGTCGACATGGCCGGGCCGCTCGCCGAGGAGACCGCGGCACCTGCGCTGGTCGACAACGTCGAGACGCTCGCCAACGTCCCGTGGATCGTGGCGCGCGGCGCGGACTGGTTCCGGGAGCTGGGCACCGACGACTCGCCCGGCACCATCGTCTGCACGGTCACGGGATCGACCAGGGCGGCCGGCGTCGGGGAGGTGCCGATGGGCACGACCCTGCGCGAGGTGATCGAGGACCTCGGCGGCGGCGCCCGTCGCGAGCGCCAGGTCGTCGCGGTCGCCCCGGGGGTGTCGTCGGCCCTGCTGCCCGCGGCGAAGCTCGACACGCCCTTGACCTACGAGGCGATGCTCGCGGCCGGCAGCGGGCTCGGCTCGTGCGGGTTCACGGTGTACGACGACCGGGACGACCTCGTCGCCGCGATCGCCGGCGCGTCGCGCTTCCTGGCGGTCGAGTCGTGCGGCCAGTGCACCCCCTGCAAGGGCGATGGCCGGGCGATCGCCGGCCTGCTGGCCGAGCTCTCCCGCTCGGAGCTGACCGACGACCGGCTCGGGACCTTGCAGGGCCTCCTCGACACGGTCTCGGAGGAGGCCCGCTGCTACCTCGCGGTCCAGCACGAAGCCGTCGTGCGCGGCTTGCTCGACGGGTTCCCCGACGCCGTCGTCGCGCACTTCGACGGGCGTGCCGAGCCCGTCGAACCCCGGCTGGTGGCCGAGCTGGTCGAGATCCGTGACGGGCGGGCCAGCGTCGACGAGCGACACCGGGACAAGCAGCCCGACTGGACCTACGGTGCCGAGGACTCCGGTCAGTCGCCGGCCGACCGGTTGGACGAGAAGCGAGCCCGATGACCTACGCGCACGGCCTGCAGGAGGTGGCGGACGGGGTGTTCGCGTACCTCCAACCCGACGGCACCTGGGGGTGGAGCAACGCCGGGCTCGTCGCAGGGGACGGCGGTTCGCTGCTCGTCGACACGCTCTTCGACCTCCACCTCACGCAGCGGATGCTCGACGACATGCGACCGGTGACCGGCGCGCAGCCGATCACGAACCTCGTGAACACCCACGCCAACGGCGACCACTGCTACGGCAACCAGCTCGTCGCGGGCGACGGGGTCGACATCGTGTCGTCGACGCGCGCCGCGGCCGAGATGGAGGAGGTCACCGCGGCGACGCTCCACGGCATGGTGACCGCCGACCTCGGCGAGGAGCTGAGCTCGTACATCCGGCGCATCTTCGGGCCCTTCGACTTCACCGGCATCGACGTCGCCCCGCCGACCCGCACCTTCGACGGCGCGCTCGAGGTGCAGGTGGGCGACCGCACCGTCGAGCTGCTCGAGGTCGGGCCGGCGCACACCGCGGGCGACGTGATCGCGTGGGCGCCGGACGCGCGCGTCGTGTTCGGTGGCGACATCCTGTTCATCGGCGGCACGCCGATCGTGTGGGCCGGTCCGGTGAGCAACTGGGTCGCCGCGCTCGAGCGCATCCTCGCCCTCGACCCGGCGGTGATCGTGCCGGGCCACGGGCCCCTGGCCGAGCGGTCCGACCTCGAAGCGCTGGCCGACTACTTCCGGCTCGTCGACCGTGAGGCGGGAGCACGGGCCGATGCCGGGATGGACGTCGTCGACGCCACCCGCGAGGTCGACCGGCTGATCGACGACAGCCCCTATGCGGCGTGGACCGATCGCGAGCGCATCTGCATCAACGTCGACGCGGTGTACCGGGAGCACGACCCCGCCCGGCCGGCCACGAACGTGCTCGAGCTGTTCGGGCGCATGGCTGCGTACGACGGCCACCGGTAGCGTGGACACCGTGCTCGCGATCACCGACGAGGAGCTCACCGCCGAGGCGCTGTCCGCCGTACCGGAGGACCTCTCGGACGACGCGGTGCCCTGGACCGACGTGGTCGACGACGACGTCGACGGCTTCGGTCTGCTGCCGGGCTGGTACATGCCGGCGCCGATGATCGGCGGCCGGATGCTCGACGGCTGGCGCCGCCGCCTCGCGCTGGTGGTGATCGTGGCCTTCCTGGCGATCAACGCCGCCGGGCTCTGCAGCACCTACGGCATCGTCGAGCTCGCCGCCGGCCACTAGGCGGCGGCTACGCCGGAACGGGGGTGGGGGCCGGGCGTTCCTCGCGGCCGTCGGCGTGGCGGGCGAAGCGGTCGGCGTCGGGCCCGTGGTGCGGGTCGTCGGCCGGCCACGGCCAGCCGCCGAAGCCGGTCCGCCGGTAGTCGTTGAAGGCCTGGCGGAGCTCGGCCTCCGTGTTCATCACGAACGGGCCCTGCTGCGCGACCGGCTCGCCGATCGGCCGGCCCTGCAGGACGAGCACCTCGACCTGATCCTCGGCACCGGCCCGCACCTCGACCGGTGCGCTCGCGTCGACGACCGCGGCGGTCGACGCCCCGACCGCCTCGTCGGCGATCGACAGGCCCGATCCCTCGAAGACGTACAGCACGCGCGCGGTGCCCGGCGCCGCCGGCGGGAGCTCCCACGTCGCGCCGGGCTCGAAGCGGAGGTGCCAGATCGCGACGTCGGCCTCGCGCCGCGCCGCCCACGAGCTCGGCGGCGGGGCGAGCGGCACCGCCGCGGCCAGCGGCCCGGCGATCACGGTGATCTCGGTCGACCGGCCCTCGTCGTCGACGGCCACGATCGTCGGGATGTCCTCGCCCCAGAGCATCGTGAAGTACGGGTCCGCCAGCTTGTCCTCGCCGGGCAGGTTCAACCAGATCTGGAACAGCTCGAGCGGGTTGGGGCCGGTCCGATCGACGAGCGGGAACATCTCGCAGTGGACGATGCCGCCGCCCGCGGTGAGCCACTGCACGTCGCCGCGTCCGAAGCGCGCCGTCGCGCCGAGCGAGTCGCTGTGGTCGATCAGGCCGCGGCGCACGTAGGTGACCGTCTCGAAGCCGCGGTGGGGGTGGGCGGGGAACCCGGGCACGACGAGGCCGTGGTACATGTTCCAGCCGTCGACCGCGGCGAAGTCCATCCCCAGGTCGCGCCCTGCGAGCGACGCCTCGGGTCCGAGCTGCGGGTTGCCCGCCGGGTACGCGTCGTCGTGGTGGACGCAGAAGAGGAACGGGTCGATCGTCGGCCACCGCATGCCGAGCGGGACCGTCTGCAGGACAGGGCTGGTCACTCCGTCAGGCTATGGATCGGCACCGGCCGTGAGACGGGGCGCAGCTCGTCGAGCGCGGTCAGCACCTCCTCGGCGGCCGCGAACCCGCCGAGGTGGGACTCACCGGGCCGCACCTTGAACTCGATGTCCGGGATGAACCCGGCGGCCATCTCGGCCGCGGCGAGCGGCACGATCGGATCGGCGTCGCCGTGCCACCAGCGCACCGGCACCGACATGTCGCCCAGCCGGAAGCCCCAGTCGCGCCCGAAGAGGATCGCGTCGTGCAGCACCGCCCGGAACTGGTGACGGGCGCCCTGGCGGATGTCGCCGATGAACATCTCCCGCATGCCGGGCGTCGCGAACACCTCGCGGTCGCCGACCGGCATCAGCCGCGAGTACGTCGCGTAGAGCTGGTTCTGCGCGGGGCCGGTCGCCTTGACGAGCGCCCAGAGCCCGACGCCGCCGACGCCCACCATCGCCGGCATCAGGCCGGTGAACCGCCGGGCCAGCCCGAGGACCGGCCCGGCCGCGCACGCCTCGTCGCCCGCGGTCGGCACCACGCCGCCGAGGACGGCCACGCCGTAGACCCGGTCGCCGAGCCGCGCACCGGTCGCGAGCGCGTACGGACCGCCACCCGACAACCCGACGACGCCGAAGTCGTCGATGCCCAGTGCGTCCACCACCTGCGTGACGTCGTCGGCGATGTCGACCA
The DNA here is from genome assembly GCA_019247975.1 of Acidimicrobiia bacterium. Classification (GTDB taxonomy): domain Bacteria; phylum Actinomycetota; class Acidimicrobiia; order Acidimicrobiales; family Iamiaceae; genus JAFBAD01. The sequence goes on along the minus strand of JAFBAD010000282.1, from coordinate 3,073 downwards.
CCGCCCGGTACTGGTGCGACGTCGACAGCCCGATGCCGGGCCGCTCGATCGAGATGATCCGCAGGCCGAGCGCGTCGATCGCAGCGTGGGCCAGCGGCGGGATCTGCCGGCGGGCGCCCGGCGTGCCGTGGAACCAGATGATCGGCTCGCCGTGGGCGGGACCGAACTCGGCGAAGCCCAGCCGACGGCCGCCCTTCAGGTCGACCGCTCCCTCGTACCGTGCTCCAGCCACCTCGATCGCCACGCGACTCCCTCCAAGGACGTTCCGGCCCGTGTTCCCGCTGCCATAGCAGCAGAAACACCGACCAAAAGCCCTCAGCCGTGCTGCCAGACGCGGTTTTGCAGCGAGGGCTTCGGGTCGATGGCGACGCGATCGAGCTCGGCCACCTCGTCGGCCGAGAGGCTCCAGCCGAGCGCGCCGGCGTTCTGACGGGCCTGCTCGCCGTTCTTGGCACCGGGGATCGGGACCGTGCCCTTGTCGATGAGCCAGCGGAGCGCGACCTGGCTCGGGGTGCGGCCGTGGTCGCTCCCGAGCCGGCGGAGCACCTCGACCACGCCGTCCACCTGCTCCATCGGCGGGTTCACGGAGGCCCGCTTGCCGGGCGGTGGGTTCGCAGCCGAGTACTTCCCGGTGAGCCGGCCCATGCCGATGGGCGAGTAGGCGAGCAGGATCACGCCGAGGCGCTGGCAGGCGGCCAGCAGCCCGCTCAGCTCCGGACGGGTGCGCACGAGCGAGTACTCGACCTGGTTCGACGCGAGGGGCACGTTGCGCTCCGCCAGGGCGGCGTGGATGCGCTCCATCTCGCGGATCGAGTAGTTCGACACGCCGACCGCGCGCGTGAGGCCCGCTTCGTGGACCGCCGCGAGCGCGTCGGCCATGGCGCCGTGCCCACGCAGGCTGATCGGACCGTGGATCTGGTACAGGTCGACGTGGTCGACGCCCAGCCGCTCGATCGACCCCTCGAGCGCGTGCCGCAGCGCGGTCGTGACGTTGACCTTGTACGGCATCGGCATGAACTTCGTGGCGAGCACGAGCGACGCCCGGCGCCCGGGATCGCGTGCGAGCAGCCGCCCGATGATCTGCTCGCTCTTGCCGCTGCCGTAGATCTCCGCGGTGTCGAACAGCGTCACGCCCGCTTCGGCCGATGCCTCCCATGCTTCGGCGATGGAGTCCTCGGTGAGGGACGCGTCGTACCCGCCCATGCCCCACGTGGACTTGTCGCCCCAGGCCCAGCAGCCGACGCCGAGCGGCGCGGTCGGGACATCGCAACCGGGGAAGGTGATCTGCTCGCCAGCCTCCATCGCGACCTTAGGACCGGCCGGTCAGCGGCTGTAGTGGCGCGGCGCGCGATACGACGCGCCCTCGACCGGGCGACCGGTCTTCGCGGTCCACCGCCACTGGACCGAGACCCGCACGCCGCGGTGCGACGCCACCTTGGGCACCGAGTGCTCCCAGCCGGCCTGGGTCGCGCCGCCCATCACCAGCAGGTCGCCTCGACCGGCCGCGATGTCGTGCGTCGCGCCGCGTGCATCCAGCTCGTGCGCGTACCGGTTGGCGCGTGGGCGGATGTGGAACGGCCGGCGCTCGCCGACCACGAGCAGCGCGATGAGCGTGTCGTCGAGCCAGCGCAGGTCTCGATCGCGGTGGAAGGCCATGCTGTCGTGGCCGTCGCGGTACATCACGAGCGTCGGCGCCATGAACCGCTTGCCGTAGTGGTGCTGCAGGGTCCGGTGGGCGTCGGCGAGGACGGGGTGCGGCGGAGCGTCGAGCCGGAAGCCGGCGCCGAGGTGGGGCTCCTCGATCCAGTGGTCGTAGCGGTAGAGGCGGCCCTGCTGCCAGGCCATGTCCCGCTCGAGCACCTCGAGCAGCGCGCCCTGGCCCTCGAGCCAGCCCCGGGCCACATCGACCCACGAGCGGTCGTCGAGCCAGGTCCGCTCGAAGGCCGCGTCGGCCCGGATCGAGGGCTCGACGGTGCCTGTGGAGGCCTGGTCCGGCATCGGTCCGAGGGTACCGAGGCGCAGATGTTCGGGGCGTCGACCCTCAGGAACGGTCCGACTCATACGATTGGTAGGCCATGGCTTCCCTCGACCGTCTGCCCTTCCCCGTCCCAGTTCCGGGCGGACAGCCCGCCGAGGTCGCCATCGCGGCCCCGGGCAGCGGTCCTGGCCACTGGGCCGGTGCCCCCAGCGCGGCGGTCGGCCCCGACGGCGAGATCTGGCTCGCCTACCGGCTGCGGCGCCCCGTCGGCGACGGCCGGGGCTACGGCGTGATGATCGCCCGCTCCGACGACGGCGTGCACTTCACGCCCGAAGCGCTGCTCGACCGGGCCGACTTCGAGTGCGACTCGCTGGAACGCCCGGCACTGGTCCGCCGGCCCGACGGCGGCTGGCGCATCTTCATGAGCGCGGCCACGCCCGACACGCTCCACTGGCGGGTCGACGTGATCGACGCCGACGACCCGACCGAGTTCGACCCGGCCGACCGGGTCACCGTGCTGCCCGGCGACGCCGACCGCGCCTACAAGGACACCGTCGTGCAGTGCACCGACGGCGTCTGGGAGATGTGGGTCTGCGAGCACGTGATCACCGATCCGACCATGGCCGACGCCATGTCGACCTGGTACGCGACGAGCGTCGACGGCCTCGTCTGGACGCTCGACCACCAGTGCCTGGTCCCGCGGTCCGAGGGGTGGGACTCCCGCGGTGCCCGCATCGCCGACGTCGTCGGCGTGAACGGCGCCCGCGTCGCGTACTACGACGGCCGGGCCACCTTCGAGGAGAACTGGGAGGAGCGCACCGGGCTCGCCGCGGCGAACGGTGACGGCACCTTCCACCCGGTGACCGATGAGCCGGCCGCGACCTCACCGTACGGGCTCGGTGGCCTCCGCTACCTCAGCATCGTCGAGCTGCCCGACGGCGGGCACCGCCTGTACTACGAGGCGACGCGGGCCGACGGCGCTCACGACCTCCTGACGGAGTACGCCCCCCGGCCCGACTGACCGAGCCAGTCCTCGACGTCGATCCCGCTCAGGCGCTCGAGGAGCCGGATGTCGTCGACCAGCGGCGCCCGCAC
>JAFBAD010000220.1 GCA_019247975.1 Acidimicrobiia bacterium | reverse complement strand
ACCGTCGGGCTCCTACACGCTGACCTACAAGCCGCAGACGACGCCGCCGGTGCCCGGCAGCATCAAGTTCACGATCTGAGAGGGAAGATGCGAACCGAGACCGCAGAGATCGACATCGCAGCGACGCCCGACGCCGTCTGGGCGGTGGCCGGCGACTTCGGAGGCATCCAGTGGATGCCCGGCATCGAGTCGGTGACCGTCGACGGCGACGACCGAACGATCAACACGAGCGGGATGACCATCGTCGAGCGCCTCGTCAAGCGGGACGACGACGAGATGACCATCTCGTACTCGATCGTCGACGGCCCGGTGCCGGTCGAGTCGCACGAGGCGACGATCAGCGTCGTGCCCGCCGGAGACGGCTCGCACGTCAGCTACTCGGTCACGACCGAACCCGACGACGCGGCCGGCTTCATGAAGGACGTCTACGCGGGCGCGCTGCAGGCCCTCAAGGCGAAGATCGAGGGCTGACCCCGTCGGGCGTCAGCTGCGGGGCACGTCCTTCCACGCCATCTCCTTGTCGGTGCGGGGTTCGCCCGGCAGGCCGAGCACCCGCTCACCGATGATGTTGCGCTGGATCTCCGACGTGCCGCCTTCGATCGAGTTGGCGCGCGACCGCAGGAACATCTTGCGGGCCGAACCGGGTGGACCGACCAGCCCGAGCTGCTCGGTGCGACGCATCTCGTAGTCGTAGCCCTCGAGCGCGGCCGGGCCGAGCAGGTCGATGCAGAGGTCGTAGATGTCCTTGTTGATCTCGGCGAACATCAGCTTGGCGATCGAACCCTCGGGGCCCGGGTTGCCGGCCTTGCGGTTCTGACCCCCGCGGATGTTCGTGAGGCGCAGCGCCTCGGCGCGGATCCACTGCTCGATGAGCCGGTCGCGCTGCACGGGGCCGCGATCGCCCGGCTCCTCCTTCCAGATGCGCACCGCCTCGGCGATCGCACCGCTCCCCCGACCCGGAGGACCGGAGCCGCCGCCGATGGTCGTCCGCTCGTTCATCAGCGTCGTCATCGCGATGCGCCAGCCGTCGCCCACGTCGCCGATGCGGTCGGCGTCGGGCACCCGCACCTCGGTCATGTAGACCTCGTTGAACTCGGCCTCGCCGGTCATCTGGCGGAGGGGCCGCACCTCGACGCCTTCGGCGTGCATGTCGAGCGCGAAGTACGAGAGGCCCTTGTGCTTCGGCACGTCAGGATCGGTGCGGGCCGGCAGCATGCCGCGGTCGGCGATGTGGGCCAGCGTGTTCCACACCTTCTGACCGGTGATCACCCACTCGTCGCCGTCACGGACCGCCCGGGTGGCGAGGCCCGCCAGGTCGGACCCGGCGCCGGGCTCGCTGAAGAGCTGGCACCACGCGTCCTCGCCGGTGAACATCCGCCGCAACATCCGCGCCCGCAGCTCGTCGCTGCCGTGGGTGACGACGGTGGGCCCGGCCATCGTGAGGCCGAAGAACTCCTTCGCGTCGTGCGCCTTCGCACCGGCCTTGCGGACCCGCTCGTCGACGGTCCGTTGGTGCTGCGGCGCCACCCCGAGGCCACCGAGCCCCTCGGGGAAGTGGACCCACGCGAGCCCGAGGTCGTACTGGACCCCCCGGAACTCCACCGGGTCCGTGGTCTTCGGGTCGACCTTCTCGAGGAGCTCGTCGACCCGCTCTGAGATGAGCGCGCTCACATCCGTCACACCCGCAGCGTACGGTCCCGAGCCCATGGGCTCCCGTCTGGTCGTGGTCTGCGGCCTGCCCGGGGCCGGCAAGACCACCCGGGCGGAGCAGGTGGCCGGTGTGATCGGCGCGGTGCGGCTCTCCCCCGACGACTGGATGCGCGGGCTGGGCATCGACCTGTTCGACCAGCCCGCCCGCAGCCGCATCGAGGCGCTGCAGTGGGAGCTGGCGCAGGAGCTGCTCGCGCTGGGCACCAACGTGGTCGTCGAGTGGGGCTTCTGGACCCGGGCCGAGCGCGACGTGCGCCGGGACGGCGCGCGCCGCCTCGGCGCCGCGGTGGAGCTGCACTTCCTCCACGAGCCGGTCGACGTGTTGTGGGCGCGGGTCTCGGCCCGGGGTCGCGAGGAGGCGTGGGGTTCACGGGCGATCACCCGGGAGGAGCTCGAGGAGTGGGCCGCCGCGTTCGAGGCACCCGACGCCGCTGAGCTCGCCCTGTACGACGCGCCCTCGCGATGAGTTCCGTGGCGCCCGGTCGTCAACCCGACATGGCTGCCTCGCCGTTCCGACCGGACCGCATCGACCGCCTGCGCAGCGTCCTCGCGGCCCACACCGCTGACGGTGGCGGTGTGCCCGGTCTGGTGTGGGCGGTCGACCGCCACGGCGACACGCACGTCGGCGCAGCCGGCACGTTCGAACCGGGCGGCGACCGGCCGGTCGAGCGGGACACGATCTTCCGCATCTCGTCGATGTCCAAGCCGGTCACCGCAGTGGCCGCGCTGATCCTGGTCGAGGAGTGCCGGTTGCGGCTCGACGACCCGATCGACCCGTTCCTGCCGGAGCTGGCCGACCGGCAGGTCATGGTCGACCCGGCTGGCTCGCTCACCGACACGGTGCCGGCCAACCGCCCGATCACGCTGCGCGACCTGCTCACGTTCCGCATGGGGATCGGGATGGACTTCACCGTCCCATTCGACCAGCAACCGGTCCTCGCACGCGGCGCCGAGCTCGAGCTGGGCGCGGGACCACCCGCGCCGGCCGTGCCACCGGCGACCGACGAGTGGATCAGGCGGCTCGGCACCCTGCCGCTCGCCCATCAGCCCGGCGAGCGCTGGCTCTACCACGTGAGCGCGGACGTGCTCGGGGTGCTCGTCGAACGGGCGTCGGGTCAATCGTTCGATGGGTTCCTGCGTGAGCGGGTGTTCGAACCGCTCGGCATGGCCGACACCGGGTTCTCGGTGCCGGCCGGCTCGCTCGACCGGCTCGGTCCGCTCTTCGTCGGCGGCGACCCGCCGGTGGTGTACGACCCGTCCGACGGGCAGTGGAGCGAGCCACCCGCGTTCTGCGGCGGCGGCGCCGGGCTGGTGTCGACGGTCGACGACTACCTCGCGTTCGCCCGCATGCTGCGAGCCGGCGGAGGGCCGATCCTGTCGCGACCGACCGTCGACCTGATGACGACCGACCACGTCGGTGACCCCGGCTGGGGCTTCGGTGTCGGCGTGCAGACCACCCGCACCGATGTCCGCTCGCCCGGCACCTACTCCTGGGACGGCGGCCTGGGCACCAGCTGGGCCAACGACCCGGTCGAAGGCCTGATCGGCGTGCTGATGACGAACCAGATGTTCATGTCACCCGAGCCGCCGGCCGTGGTGCAGGACTTCTGGACCTGCGCCTACGCCGCCCTCGCCACCTGACCCCACTCCGAAGGCAATACCAGTCGGATTCCGACCGCTATTGCCTTCAGAAATCGGTCGCGGCGGTTCGGGCCCCGGCTCGCCTGAAGGGTTCGCCTGGCGGACCTCCCGCGTTTTCTGTCAGGGGGGTTGCGCACAATGGTTCGTATGCGATGCGCGGCTGGGGACGCGGATGCGGAGGGCAAGGCGTTCCGTCTGCGCGCGGACCGGCTCGCCCACGATCGCCGTGTGGCGTCGCTGTCGTCCCAGGGCGCCGAGAGCCTCTTCACCGACGTGCTCGCCGCCGAACGTTCGATCATCGCGTTGAAGCTCGAGCTCGCATCGCGGTTCGCAGAGAACCACGGCGCCAAGGCCGCCGACGATCTGGCCCGCAAGTCCGGCACCTCCAAGGGCAAGGCCAAAGGCACCTTGGACACCGCCAAGAAGCTCAAGGACCAGCCCGAGGTCGAAGACGCGGTCCGCAACGGTGAGCTCTCCGAAGAACAAACCTCGCTGATCGCGGATGCCGCGGATGTGAACCCCTCCGCCGCTGGCGACCTGGTCAAGACAGCCAAGAACGGATCGATCAACGACCTCAAACAGGAATGCAGCCGCGCCAAGGCCCGCCGACCCCGATGAGGAAGCGACCCACGCGCGGGTCCATCGGAACCGGTCGTTCCGCACCGGCACCAACGCGGATCCTGCGTTCTGGGGATCGATCTTCGGCACCACCGCCGACGGGTCGGACTTCATGGCCCACTTCCAACCCTTCCGCGAACGACTGTTCCAGCGGAACCGCAAGGCCGGCATCTACCTGACCTCCGAGCAACTCGACTTCGACGCCCTCATGGAGATGGCCCGGGTCGCCTACCAGAACCTCACCGGCACCACTTCAGCGGCAGAGCCCGGCGACGGCGATGCGATCCCGCTGCCCCCGCCTCCGAAGGCACCGAAGAACGTCTACGTCGTCGTGAACTTCGACGCCATGGTCGACCGGGCCCAACCCGGTGAGGAGACCGCCTACATCGCCGGGTTCGGGCCCGTCCCCGTCTCAGTCGTCCGCGAGGTCATGAACGACGCCTTCCTCGTCGGCGTCGTGATGCAAGGCACCGAGGTCGCCAAGATCAAACGGTTCGGACGACGCTTCGGCCCCGAGATCCGCGATGCCCTGATGGTCAAGCAGCGGTTCCGCTGCTCCACCCCCGGCTGCACCAACTGGCTCCGCCTCGAGATCGACCACGTCCAGCCCTACCGCAAGGACGGACCCACCAGCTACACCAACGGCGACGGCAAGTGCGACACCTGCCACGACGAGAAGACCGCACGAGACCGCCTCTTCTGGAACGACACCGGCTGATGACGCGCAGTCAGGCGTCGAAGTTCGCGAGCTCTCCCTCGGCTGCGTCGAGCGCGTCCTGCGCCTCGTCGACCGCCGCGTCGGCATCCTTCAGCGCGTCATCGGCATCCGCGAGCGCCTGCGCAGCGCGATCCCGCGCCTCCTGTGCGTCGCCGGCGCGCGTCTTGGAGTCGCTCAGCGCGGACGTGGCGCGCTCGACCTCCGTCTCGAGGCGAGCCCGCTCACGCTCGTCCTTCTGGTCGACCTCGGGCTCGTCGGAGGCCGCCGGCGCCCCGCCTCC
>JAFBAD010000006.1 GCA_019247975.1 Acidimicrobiia bacterium | reverse complement strand
GGCGGTGTGCGCCGACGACGGCACCGAGCTCGTCGTGTCCGATGCCGACGAGGTCGCGGCGGGCGACGACGGCACCTCGAAGCAGCCCGACGGGGACCAGATCGCCTACGAGTTCGAGGAGTGGGACAACCAGTCGCGCGTGCTGCTCGATCAGCTGCTGTCAGGTGAGTCGATCGTGCACGTCTGGGAGGGGGCCACGCTCGTCGTGCGGGCCGACGACGAGGAGCGGGTCGACGAGCTCGTCGAGCAGGTCGAGGTCTCGAACCAGCCCACGCTCGATCCGGACAAGGAGCAGGTGGTCTTCGAGCTGGAGGAGTGGCCCGACGAGAAGCGCACCGCGCTGACCGAGTCGCTCGACGAGGCCGACATCCCGTTCGGGTTCGACGAGAACGACGACCTGGTGGTCCTCGAGGACGACGAGGAGCGGGTCGAGGCCGTGCTCGACCAGGTCGACTACAACTTCTCGCTCGACGCGAACGAGGTCTCGAGCGACGCCGAGGAAGGCGACGATGCGGCCGGCGGCGAGGACGGCGACGACGGGCTGGCCGCGCAGGAGGTCATGTCCGAGCTGTTCGTCACCTCCGACATCTTGAAGAGCGACCCCGACGACAGCGGCGCGATCCTGCGGTTCACCGAGGCGGCGGGGACCGTGGCGGGTCTGTCGCTGCCGTACGGCTTCGCCCCCGGGTCCTGGGAGGAGATCGTCACGCTGACCGGCCAGCTGCGCGCCCTCCTCGACGACGCCGACAGCGAGGACGAGGCGGTCGTCGACGCGGCCAAGGGCCTGCGAGGCGTGCTCCGCCAGTACGTCTGATCTATTGTCAGTCTCGTTGCCAATAGGTCGGCTCGGGTGGCCGACGCCGGGACGGGAGGCCTGCCATGCGGACGGATCGGTACGGCGAGGTGATGCTGGTCACCCTGACCGACGACGGCGAGGTCGTGGCCGACGTGTTCAACACGTACCCGTTCAACGACTGCCCGGCCGAGCAGTGGGAGCAGCTCGATGCCGACAAGATCGCGGCCGACGCCGGCGTGACCGCGGCGCTGCTGAACGGACCGCGCTACTGGCTGATCGACGGCGTGGAGCCGCCGGCCGGTGAGCCCGAGATCCGTGATTTCGGCGGGATGACGATGGCGAAGCGGGCGACGCTCGAGCTCGGCCCGATCGGCGAGGCGGGCGTGCCCTACGTCGTCCACGCGGTGAACCGCCGGACGGTGTTCCTGTTCCTGGCCGGAAGCACCATCTACGAGCTCACCGATCCGGACGGCACGCGCTACGTGATGCAGAGCTGGAGCCAGCAGGTCGACCCGACCCTCGCCGAGGACGACCTCGCCGGCCTCGGCGATCGCCTCGCCCTGCCGGCCGGCTGGAGCTACTCGACCCGCACCCTCGACGAGGACCTGCGCGTCGTCACCCGGGAAGAGGATGCAAGGGTCCTGCAGGACGACCTCAAGAACTCGTACTCGGAGCTGCCGGCCTGAGGGGCCTCGATGGCCGGGGGTTCTCCGCCCGCCGGTAGCGTGCCGGGATGGCGCTCGCGGAGCTGGAGGTCTACCAGTCGCGGCCCATCGCTCCGACCCGGCGGGTGGCTCTCGGCCGGCGCGACCTCCCCGTCGATCCGGCGCCGGGGTTCGGCGGGATCCTGCTCGGTGGGGTCGCCGCGGCGTTCGTCGAGCGCATCGATGCCGACCTGCATCCCGACCTCGTGCGGCTCACCCACCAGATCGAGCAGGGCTTCCGCATCCCGCAGCCGCGGCTCCGCCACCGCTTCCAGACCGACCACATCGGCCTCAACCGGCGGACCCACCGCCTCGAGGCCGCGGGCGAGGGACTCGGTCTCCACCTCGACGACCCGCCCGGCACCGCCGCGGCGCCGCAGGTGCTCGCCGCCATCTACGCGGCCGGTCAGCTGCCCCTCGAGTCGCGCGGTCCGGTCATGGAGCTCGTGCGCAAGGGCCTCCGCTGGCGGGGCGCGGTCGAAGATGGCCTCATCGACTACCTCACCGGCCGGGGGAGCCAGGGCGGCTGGATCTCGGCGGGTGCGACCGACCCGGTCACCTGGGCTCACGCGGTGCTCGGTCTGCCCGAGGGCACCGCGATGCGCGCCGCGGTCCAGCAGGCCTTCCGCAGCGCGCTCCGCGACGCGCACCCCGACCACGGCGCCGACACCGAAACCGCCGCGCAGCGCATCGCCGAGCTGACCGAGGCCCGGCGCATCCTCCTCGCCCGCTGACGTGGCCCGCCCAGGCGCGCTCCTGCTGGCCCCGGGCGCGGGCAGCGGCCGCAACCACCCGACGCTGGTGGGCATCGAGAAGGCGGTCGCGCCGCTCCCGGTCGCCCGTGTGGACTTCCCCTACCGGCGCGAGGGACGGCGCGCGCCCGACCGTGCCCCGAAGCTCATCGCGTGCATCGTCGAGGAAGCGGCGGCGCTGGTCGCCGACGCGCACGTGCGGCCCGGCCGCCTCGTGCTCGGCGGGCGCTCGATGGGGGGCCGGATGTGCTCGATGGCCGTCGCCGAGGGTCTCCCGGCCGCCGGCCTGGTGCTGCTCAGCTACCCGCTGCACCCACCGGGCAAGCCGGACGCGCTGCGGGTCGACCACTTCCCTGCGCTCGACCTGCCGTGCCTGTTCGTCAGCGGCACGAAGGATCCGTTCGGGTCGCCGGCCGAGCTCGAGGCGCACACCGCGGCGATCCCCGGACCGGTCACCCACGTGTGGATCGAGGGCGCGGGGCACGAGGTCAAGAACCTGAAGACGGACCCGCGCCAGACGCGCGTCATCGATGCGGTCGCCGGGTGGCTCAAGACCCTGCGATGACCTCGGCCTCGTCCCGGAACGGCTGATCCTCGGGGTTCAGGTCCTCCAGCTCGCGGCGGGCGGTCTCGGGGAACCAGAACAGGACCATCACGCCGACGATGAGCGGCCCGATCAGGAGCGGCCGCATCGCGGAGGCGAGGCCGCCGTGGTCCAGCATCCGGCCCGCGATGACGAGGCCCAGCGCGCTGCCGGCGACCGAGACGGTCTGGATGATCCCGTTGGCCTTGCCGCGCGAACCGGTCGGGAACAGCTCGGGTCCGTACATCCCGAGTGCCGGTGTCGCGCCGGCGGCGAGGATCGTGCCCACCAGGTTCCAGATCCACATCGGCCAGCCGAAGCTCATGAACGAGAAGAGGGTCAGGAGCGCGCCACCCGCGACTCCGATGGAGACGATGAGCCGCTTGCCCCGCACGTCGGCCATGCGGCCGCCGATGACGAGCCCGATGCCGCCCGGTGTCGTCGTCAGCATCGTGAACAGCGCGATGTGCGACGGCGAGAAGCCGCGCTCGTCCTTCAAGAAGTCGTTCATCAGCTGCGACGCCGGCGCCGCGAAGCTCGAGATGAGGAAGAAGGCGGTGCCGAGCAGCACCAGTCGCCGGCGGTGGTCTCGGAGCAGACCGACCTCGCGGTGGGGAACCGTGAAGCGCTGGCTCTCGGGCAGGTGCCGCGCGACGCGCGACATGACCGGGATCCCGAGCAGAGGGATGACGTAGAGGAGGCGCCAGCCGTCGGACCCGATGTCGGTGAGGGGCAACGCCCAGAGGCACATCCCGGCACCGAGCGCGCCGGTCATCGTCATCACGCTGATCGCGTAGGCGCGGGAGCCGGCCGGCATCTCCTCGGCGGCCATGACCGTGATGAGCATCACGACCGTCATCGACAGCCCGCGTGAGATCACCTGCGTACCCGCGAGCACGATCATGTTGGGCGCCGCCGCACCGAGCGCGCAGGTGAGGCACGAGCCGATGCCCGACGCGATCACGAGCCGGCGGCGGCCCTGGCGGTCGGCCAGCGCGACGAGCACCAGCGACAGGAGCACCCCGACCCGCACCGCCGCGAGCGTGTTGCCCTGCGCGGCGTCGCTCGTGCCGAAGCTGTCGGTCGCGTACGTGATCGTCTGCGTGACGACGGTGCCGAGGTAGCCGGCGACGAGCGCCACGGTGCAGAGGAGGCCGAGGACGCGGGCGGCGCGCGCGTCGACCGGGTCGGGCGGCGCCCAGAACGGCTGCCGCGGCTGATCCCGCGCGGTGGTGCGCCGGATCTCGCGCCGGTACAGCGGCACGAAGAGGACACCCCACAGCGGGATGGCCATCTGGAACCGGGTCCGCTCGGTCACGTCGAAGGCCCCGTCGGCGCGAGGCGTCGCCTCCACCGAGCGGTCGTAGGACCGCAGCGGACCGTGCTCGACCTCGAAGTGCGCGTCGATGCGACCGTCAGGACCGGACGTCGACCGAGGGCCGGCCCGCTCGACCAGGACGTCGCCACGCGGCCGGAGGAGCGCATCCAGCTCCGACCGATCGAGCACCAGGGAGTTGACGACCGTGGCCACGATGGGGGAGGGGTCTCCGGACTGTGGGAATGGCGGCAGGGAGCATACTGAGGGTCGGATGCAGCGAATCGTCGTCCACCCCAACGGCCCGCTCGACGGCCGTGTGCGCATCAGCGGGGCGAAGAACTCGGTGCTGAAGCTGATGGCGGCCACGGTCCTCGCCGAGGGCACCTTCGTGCTGCGCAACGTCCCTGCGCTCGACGACGTGCGGGCCATGGCCGACCTGCTCCGCTCGATGGGTCTGACCGTCGACCACTCCGGCGAGACGCTCACCGTCGTCCGCCCGGCCGAGATCGATCCGGTCGCGCCGTACGAGCTCGTGGAGCGGATGCGGGCCTCGATCGTCGTGCTCGGCCCGCTCCTGGCCCGCCTCGGCCAGGCCCGCGTCGCGCTGCCGGGCGGCGACGACTTCGGTCCCCGGCCGATCGACATGCACCTGCAGTCCCTCGAGCGGCTCGGCGCCACGTTCACCACCGCGCACGGCTACATCGAGGGTCGGGCCGACCACCTCGTCGGCACCCGGCTCTTCCTGGACTTCCCGAGCGTCGGCGCAACGGAGAACGCGCTGATGGCGGCGGTCCTGGCCAAGGGCGAGACCGTCATCGAGAACGCGGCGCGCGAGCCGGAGATCGCCGACCTCGCCGCGTTCCTCAACCGCATGGGTGCGAGCATCCTCGGCGCGGGCAGCCCCACGATCACGATCGAAGGGGTCGACGAGCTCTCCCCGGTCGAGCACGAGGTGATACCTGATCGCATCGAGGCGGCCACCTTCCTCGCCGCGCTCGGCGTCGCGGGCGGCGAGATCGTGCTCGAGGGCGCGCGGCCCGACCACATGGACATGCTCATGCAGAAGCTCGGCGACATGGGCGTGCGCACGTCGTCGCATCCCGACGGGGTGTGGGGCATGGCCCGGGGTCGACTCGGATCGACCGACGTCTCGACCCTGCCGTACCCGGGTGTGGCCACCGACTACAAGCCGCTGCTCGTCAGCATGCTGTCGGTCGCCGACGGCGTCGGGATCGTCGCGGAGAACATCTTCTCCGGGCGGTTCCGCTACGTCGACGAGCTCGTCCGCATGGGCGCCGACATCCGCACCGAGGACCACTACGCGATCGTGCGCGGCGTCGAGAAGCTGTCGGGCGCGCCGGTGCGGGCCCACGACATCCGGGCCGGCGCTGCGCTGGTGGTCGCCGGTCTGGGCGCCGAGGGCGAGACCGTCGTTGCCGACGCGCACCACATCGACCGGGGCTACGACCGCTTCGTCGAGAAGCTGCAGGCGCTCGGCGCCGAGGTCGAGCGGCAGTCCGGAGAGGGCTAGGGCCGGTCCTGGGCGGAGCGGTCCTCGGGCTCGTCGTGGCGCTCGACCTCGGCGTCGGCCCGCTTGTTGGCCATCCAGAGCAACCCGGCGAACAGGCCCACCGGGGCGGCGACCATCAGGATCTCGTCCCAGCCCCCCTGGTGAGCGAAGATCACACACCTCAGGGTACGGCTGCGGTCGGCGGGAAGACGCGCGGCCCGATCCCGGTTGTGCCGTCTGGCCGGTTTCGAACCGGGGTCGACGACTGCGAGACTGAACGGATGCTGGAGCAGGTCCAGAAGACGATCGAGGCGATCCGCCCGGCCATCCAGGCCGATGGAGGCGACATCTTCCTGCGGGGCGTGGACGAGGAGACCGGTGTGGTCACCGTCCAGCTCGTCGGGGCCTGCGTGAGCTGCCCGGCGTCGACCGTGACGCTCAAGGCGGGCGTCGAGCGGATCATGAAGGACCGGGTCGAGGGCGTGACCTCGGTCGAGGCCGTCGGCCTCGAGAGCGAGAGCGTCGTATCGCTGTAGTGCGGCCAACCGAGCCGGCTCCGCTCCTGGCGGCTGCACAGGACGGGGATCGGGCCGCGACCGCCCGGCTGCTCTCGCTGGTCGAGCGGGGTGGCGAGCCCGCTCACGAGGTCGGGCGGCTGTGCCATCCGATCAGCGGCCACGCCTACACGCTCGGGCTCACCGGCGCGCCGGGGGCCGGGAAGTCGACGCTCACGAACGCGCTGGTCTCGCAGCTCCGGACGGCCGACGCCGAGGCGCGCATCGGGGTGCTCGCGGTCGACCCGTCGTCGCCGTTCTCGGGTGGCGCGATCCTCGGTGACCGCGTCCGCATGACCGACCACGTCCTCGACCCGAGCGTGTTCATCCGCTCGATGGCCACCCGCGGTCACCTGGGCGGGCTCGCGCTGGCGACGCCCGAAGCGGTGCGGGTGCTCGATGCGGTCGGCCACCGGTGGGTCATCGTCGAGACCGTCGGCGTGGGCCAGGTCGAGGTCGAGATCGTCGGCGCGGCCGACACCACCGTCGTGGTCGTCAACCCCGGCTGGGGTGACGCGGTGCAGGCGAACAAGGCCGGCCTCATGGAGATCGGCGACGTGTTCGTGATCAACAAGGCCGACCGCCCGGGGGTCGACGACACGCGTCGTGACCTCGAGCAGATGCTCGACCTCTCGGAGACCCGGGCGTGGCGGCCGCCGATCGTGGCGACCGACGCGGTCAACGGCAAGGGCATCGACGACCTCGTCGACGCGGTGACCGGGCACCGGTCCCACCTCGAGACGACCGGCGAGCTGACCGCCCGGCGCGAGCGCCGGCTGCGCGACGAGCTGGCCCTCATCGTCACGCAGCGGTTGCGGCGCCGGGCCGACAGCCTGCTCGAGGCGGGCGAGCGGGACGAGCTCGAAGCCGCCGTCGTCTCGCGCCGGCTCGACCCGTGGACTGCGGCCGATCAGGTGCTGGCCGGCCTACCGGGGGCGTAGCGAGCCGCTCTCGGCGCATAGGGTGCCGGGCCGTGCCCGGGACCGACTCGACCCTCGTCACCGTCGAGCGCCGCAGCGACGGCGTCGCGGTCGTGACCCTCGACCACCCCAAGGTCAACGCGCTGTCGAGCGCGCTGCTGCGTCAGCTCCACGGTGCGGCGACCATGCTCACCGACGATCCGCCCGGCGCGGTCGTGGTGACCGGCAGCGACCGCGTCTTCGCGGCCGGCGCGGACATCACCGAGTTCGGTGGTCCCGACGAGGCCCGGGTGATCGGTGACCTCTTCCTCCGGGCGCTGAACACGCTGGCCGACATCCCGCGAGCGACCATCGCCGCGGTCAGCGGCGTCGCGCTCGGCGGTGGATGCGAGCTGGCGCTGGCCTGCGACTTCCGCATCGCGTCGGAGCGGGCGAAGTTCGGCCAGCCCGAGATCCTGGTCGGCATCATCCCCGGCGGTGGCGGCACGCAGCGCCTGCCCCGGCTGATCGGTGCGGCGCGCGCGAAGGACATGATCCTCACCGGCCGCCAAGTGGGCGCGGCCGAGGCGCTCTCGATCGGTCTGGTCGACGAGGTCGTCCCGCAGGGGGAGGCGCTCGAGCGCTCGATCGCCAAGGCTGCGGAGCTGGCCCGGGGACCGGTGGTCGCCCACGGCCTGGCCAAGCGGGCCATCGATCGCGGCCTCGACATCACCCTGGGCGGGGGCCTCGACCTCGAACAGGAGCTGTTCGCCCGCGTGTTCGAGACCGACGACGCCCGCACCGGGGTCGCGTCGTTCCTGCGCGACGGCCCCGGCAAGGCCGAGTTCTCGGGCCGCTAGGGCCCGGCGCCAGGCGGCTGGGCTATCCCGCCCGCTCCCTGCGCTCGTCCCGCTCGGCCCGCTCCTCGAGCTCGGCCTGGGTGCGGGCCCGGGCCGCCTCGATGCGGGCTCGGAAGAGCTGCAGCTCGATGATCCGATCGTGCAGCTCGTCGGTGGACAAGGAGTCCGGATCCGTTTCGAGCAGGTCCTTCACGTGGTCACCGGGGCCAGGTGCTGAACGCATGTTCGCCAAGCTTAGTGGGCTCGTCACCCGGCCCCGGTGTGCCCCGCGTCACCTCGTCAGCGGGTCGGCGGGCAGGAGCGTCGCGTTCGTCCGGCGGTACGGTCTCGACGATGACGGGGGAGGGCCTGGCCGTCGACGGGCGGAGCTGGCCGCTGGTGGGTCGCCACGATCAGCTCGCGGTCATCGCCGAGGCGCGCGCCGCAGGCGACCACCGGGGCGCCGTCATCGTCGGACCGCCGGGTGTCGGCAAGACCCGCCTGGCGGACGAGGCGCTGCGCATCGCGGCGGGTGACGGATGGGGCACCGGACGGGCCGCTGCCAGCGCGGCTGCTGCGTCGACGCCGCTCGGCGCGCTCGCCCACCTGCTCCCCGCCGATCTCGGTGGCGACAGCGCGGACCCGATCGGTCTCTTCGCGCGCGTCTCCGAGGCGTTCACGAACGACGGCGGCGCAGGACTCGCGATCTTCGTCGACGACCTGCCGCTGCTCGACGTGACGTCGACGACGCTGCTCGGCCAGCTCCTCGACGCCGGACAGATCTTCCTGCTCGGCACCGTCCGCTCCGATGCGGGCTTCGAGGCCGCGCTCGACGCGCTCGGCCGGCGCGAGCACCTGCTCCGCATCGAGCTCGGCAACCTGTCGCGCGAGGACGTCGACACGCTGCTCCACCAGGCGCTGGGCGGCCCGGTGACCACGACGACGTTCTCGGCGATCTGGGACGTGTCCGAGGGGAACCCGCTCGTCGTGCGTGAGGTGATCCTCGGCGCGCAGGCGGCCGGGCAGCTGGCCGAGCACCACGGTGGCTGGACGCTCACCGGCGCCCTGCCCACGACCGGCCGGCTCCACGAGGTGGTCGACGCGCGGCTCGTCGCCCGGTCGGATGAGGCCCGCCGAGCGCTCGAGCTGATCGCCCTCGTCGAGCCGATCGGGCTCGCCGACCTCGAGGCGCTCGTCGGACCGTCGGTGCTCGACGAGCTCGACCAGGCAGGTCTCCTGACGCTGCGCGTCGACCGCCGCCGCCAGCAGGTGTCGAGCGTGCACCCGCTCTACGGCGAGGTGCTGCGGGAGTCGCTCCCCCCGCTCACGCGGCGGCGCCTGCTCCTCGACCACGCGATGCAGATCGAGGGCCACGGCGCCCGCCGGCGCCAGGACCCGCTGCGGGTGGCGACCTCCCGGCTCGATGCCACCGGCAGCGCGGATCCCGCGCTGCTCCTCACCGCGGCCCGCCTGGCTCGCTACGGCGACGACTTCGCCGAGGTCGAGCGGCTGACCCGCGCCGCGCTGCTCGAGGGTCCGTCGCCCGAGGCGTCGCTCCTGCTTGCGGAGGCGCTGCACGAGGTCGGCCGGTTCACCGAGGCGGACGAGGTGCTGCGCGGCACCGTCGCCACCCCGGCGAGCGAGGGACGGGTGTGGGTGCACCTGGTCGCGATGCGGGTCCGCAACCTCGTGTGGGGGTTGCAGCGGCCGGACGATGCGCTCACCGTCGTGCGGGCCGCGCTGGCCGAGGACGTCGACGAGCGCAGCCGTGACGAGCTGCGCACCGACGAGGCGCTCGTGCAGCTCCACTCCGGCCGGCCGCGTGACGCGCTCGCGGTGTTGCATGACGTGCCGCGCACGCACCCGCGCACGATGTGCCTCGCAGCCGTCACCGAGGTGCCGTCGCTCGTCTACACCGGGCGGTGCGAGACCGGGCTCGAGGCGGCCGAGCAGGCCTTCGCCGACCGGATCGCGCTGGGCGACCAGGTCGCGATCTCACCGCCGGGCGTCCACATCCTCTACCAGGTCATCGCGCTCACCGAGGCCGGCCGGCTCGGCGACGCGATCGAGCTCGCGGCCGCGGCGCGTGCCGCGGTCGGAGCCGGCGGCCCGCCCGACGGGCGCATGTGGCTGGTGTTCCTGCTCGGGCGAGCCGAGCTGCGGGTCGGCCGGATCGACACCGCCGAGCGCTGGTGCGCGGAGGCCATTGCGGCCTCGCACGAAGCCGGTCTCGGCGGACCGCGGCGATTGATCCTCGCCCTGCTCGCCACCGCGCGTGCGTGGAGGGGTGACGCGCGCGGCGCGGCCGCGGCGGCCGCCGACATGGATGCGCTGCCGCCGTTCGCGTTCGTGCCCAACGAGCAGGCGTTCGGACCGGCGTGGGCGATCGCCGCCGATCAACCGCAGCGGGCCCGGGAGCTCCTGCTCGACGAGGCGGCCGATGCGGCGGAGCGGGGTCACCTCTCGTCCGAGGCGTGGCTGCTCCACGACGTCGCCCGGCTCGGTGATCCAGAGGCCGTAGCCGACCGGCTCGAGGAGCTGGCCCGCACGGGCGAGGGCCGCCTGGTGCTGGCGACCGCCATCCACGCCCGGGCGGCTGCGCTCCAGGACCCGGCCGGTCTGGCCGATGCGAGCGCGCGGTTCGAGGAGCTCGGCGCCGTGCTCCTCGCGGCCGAAGCCGCGACCGCCGCCGCGCACGCGGAGCAGCGCACCGGCCGCCAGCGGGAGGCGGCCGCCCACCGGGCCCGGGCCGCCGCCCTCGCCGCCCGCTGCGAGGGCGCCCGCACGCCGGGCCTGGTCACCGCCGACACGATCGTGCCGCTCACCAACCGGGAGAAGGAGATCGCGCTCCTCGCGGCCGACCGTCTGACCAGTCGCGAGATCGCCGAGCGCCTCTTCCTCTCGGCGCGGACCGTCGACAACCACCTCCAGAAGGCCTACGCCAAGCTCGGCGTGACGAGCCGGGCCGAGCTGGCCGACGCGCTGCAGGGCCTCAGACCGGAGCCGTAGGCACCCGGAGCGCGACGGCCTCGGCCTGGAGCAGCAGGTCGAGCTGATCGGCGACCGCCCACAGGGCGTGGATGCGCCCGAGGCACAGCTCGAAGATGTCCATGCCCTGCACCTCGAGGCGCCGGCCGGTCGGTGGTACCGGACCGAGCGGCGTCTCGAGGGGGCCGAGGTGGTGGCCCCGCAGGCGGAACGCGACCGCCAGGTGGTCGCCCGCCTCGACGACCTGCAGGACCTCGTGCTGCAGGCGGCCGAACGCCCGCTGCAGCATGCGGGCCCGGTCGACGAGGTCGCGCAGGTCGGTGGGGGTGCCGTTGACCTCGACCGGATCGGCGTACACCGCGCGGAACTGCGCGAGCGCGTCGTCACCTTCGGGCAGCGGACCGGACCAGAGCGGCATCACCCGTTCGAGGATCGTGCTCATCGGGCACCGGCCAGGTCGTGGGGCCGCAGGTACGGGCCAGGGGTGAAGGCGGAGAAGGCGGGGTCGACCGGGAAGACCTGGCCGCCGTCGCCCAGCGCCACGTTCAGATCGGGTCCGAGCGCCCGGGCTCGGGCTTCGAGCACGGCCGCGTCGGTCGAGTCGTCCCAGCGACCGCGGTCGATCCGTCGGAGCAGGGTCTGGAGCGCGGTCACCTTCTCCGCCGGGGTGAAGGTGCAGTGGCCGGCCCGGTGGACGAAGGTCCGGCGCAGCAGCGCGCCCCTCCCGGCCGCCCTGGCGGTCGCGAGGTAGGCCTGGTCGTTCTCGACCGGGGCCAGCGGGTCGGCCTCGTCGTGCAGGGTGAGCACCGGCCGGCGCAGGTCGCCGGTGAAGGAGGCGAAGCGCTCGAGGTAGTGCACCGCACCCGGATCGGCCGGGATGCGGGGCGCGTCGGCCAGGGCCTGCAGGTCGGCTCCGAGGTGGCCACCGGCCTGCGCGTACAGCCGTTCCACCTCGTGGCGGTCGGTCGAGCGGTGCAGCAGGTCTGCGTAGTCGACGCCCGTGTTGAACCCCGGGTTGCCGCCGGCCCGTGCCTCGAACTCGGCCCGCTCGAGCAGACCGAGCACCGCGGTGGTGTCGTGCATGGTGCGGAACTGGTTGCGCTGCTGGGTCGCGACGTCCTCGGCGGCCGGTTCGGGCGCGTCGGCGTCGACCCATCCGGGGATGTCGCCGACCGCGGCGGCGAGGGCGAGCCGGGCCCGGCCCTTCGGCGTCTTCTGCGCGGCATCCATCGCGTGCTGGAGCCGGTCGAGCGAACCGAACGGGTCGTGGAGGTCCACGAGCTCGACGTGCGCGTCGGGGGCCACGAGGGTGCGGAGCGTGAACAGCACGTCGAGGTACGAGTTCCACAGCGCGACACCGCCGGCGTCGAGCCCGCACATCGAGAGCGCGCCGTCGATGCGGTCGGGGTGGCGCTCGGCGAGCGTGACGGCCATCAGCCCGCCCATCGAGTCACCCCAGGTGACCGTGCGGGCGGGGTGACCGACCCGCTGCTCGAACACGTCGAGGACGTGCAGCTGATCCCGCAACCCGTCCTCGACCGCCCATCCGGTGGTCGCGAACGAGGAGCCGGCGATCGCCACGCCGTGGCCGAGCAGGTGGTCGGCGCTCAGCGGATCGCTGCTGTCGGTCGCCGGGTTGGGCTCGCCCGGGGGCACGAGGCCGTGCTGGTAGAGCGCGACCGTGCCGTTCCAGTGGGCGGGCACCTCGATGCGCCAATCGGCGCCATCGGCGAAGGTGCCGGTCAGCGTCTTGGGGCCGCTCGGGGAGTCAGCCGCTCCTGCGGCGACCGCACCGCCCAGCGAGACGAACGCCAACACGGCCACCACCGTCGCTGCCGCGAGCCGCTGCGGTCGCGGCCGACGTGGCGTGCGCGGGAGCGGGGCCATGATGTGCGGCCGCGCCGGAGGGGCCGGATGAGGTGAGGCACTGCGGGATGCGTCCATGGCCGCATCCAACGTCAGGCCGGCCCTCAGGGCGTGAGTAGGACTTGCTCATTCGCTGGCGAAGCCCGAGGGCTTCTGTGTACGGATCAGGCCCGTGGTGGGCGGGATCGGTACACAGAACGGACGGCCCCGGACGGGGCTACGCCCAGGCGATGCGGCCCAGGTCGATCGGGTTGGTGAGGTCGGCGTGGCTGGGGACGATGCGCACCGTGTAGCCGTAGCGGCCGGTGCGGTCGCAGGTGAACGACGCGGTCCAGCGTGAGGCGTCGCCCGGATCGGGCTGCATGGCCTCCACCGAGGCCGGCGCGATCTCGTCGTTCTGACCGACGGGACCGTGCAGCAGCTGCACCTCGACGTCGTCGGGGCCCAGGGAACCGAGGCTCACCACCGCCGTCACCGGCAGCTCCCCGCCGAGGTCGACGGCTCCGTCGGGCGTCTCGACGCCCTCGACCTTCACGTCGCTCCACGCCGAGAGCACGCGGGCCTTCCACGCGGCCAGCTCACGCGCCGAGGCGAGACCCGACGAGCTGACCTTCTCGGCCGCGGCGGCGGCCGGTTCGTACAGCTCCTCGACGTAGTCGCGCACCATGCGAGTCGCGAGCACCGCCGGGCCGATCGTCTTCAGGTTGTGCTTGATGCGGCCGACCCAGCGGCGCGGCACCGGGCCGCCGTAGCGGTCGTAGAACAGCGGGACGATCTGGTGCTCGAGCAGCTCGAAGAGCGAGTTCGCCTCGATCTCGTCGCGCTTGTCCTCGTCCTCGATGCTCTCGGCCGAGCTGATCGCCCACCCGTTCTCGCCGTCGAACAGCTCGTCCCACCAGCCGTCGAGGATCGAGCAGTTGAGCACGCCGTTGAGCGCGGCCTTCATGCCGCTCGTGCCGCACGCCTCGAGCGGCCGCCGCGGGTTGTTCAGCCAGACGTCGGCGCCGTGGTACAGCGTGCGGGCGACCGCGATGTCGTAGTCCTCGAGGAACACGAAGCGGTGGCGCACGCCGGCTTCGGCGGAGAACGCGACGATCTGGCGGATCATCTCCTTGCCGGCGTCGTCGGCCGGGTGGGCCTTGCCGGCGAACACGAACTGCACCGGCTGCTGCGTCGAGCGCAGCAGCGCGAGGAGCCGCTCGGGCTGGGACAGCATCAGGTTGGCCCGCTTGTAGGTGGCGAAGCGCCGCGCGAAGCAGATCGTCAGCGCCTCGGGGTCGAGCACCTCGTCGCACCACGCGACGTCGGACACCGACACACCACGCGCCAGCGCGGACTCGCGCAGGCGGCTGCGCACGAACTGCACGAGCCGCTCGCGGCCCTGCTCGCGCACTCGCCAGATCTCGTCGTCGGCCGCGTCCTCGATGAGCGCCCACCGATCGGCCCCGGCTTCGGCCCACTCGGGGAGCACCCGGCGCTCGAGCAGGTCGCTCATCTCGGGTGACACCCACGTGCCCGCGTGCACGCCGTTGGTGATCGACGTGATCGGCACCTCGTCGGGCGGCACGCCGGGCCACAGGTCGGCGAACATGTCGCGAGACACCTCGCCGTGCAGCTTCGACACGCCGTTGGACCGTCCGGCCAGGCGCAGGCCCATCACCGCCATGTTGAACCGCTCGGCCGGGTCCTCGTACGGGCGGTGGCCGAGCGCCATGAGCTCGTCGAGCGTCACCCCGCACTCCTTGGCCCAGCCCTGGAAGTAGTCCTCCATGAGCTCGCGCGGGAAGCGGTCGATGCCGGCGGGCACCGGCGTGTGCGTGGTGAAGATGCAGCCGGCCCGCACCGCCTCGACCGCCTCGGGGAAGGTCAGGCCGTCGTCGACGATGCAGCGGCGCATCCGCTCGAGACCGAGGAAGCCGGCGTGGCCCTCGTTCGTGTGGAAGACCTGCGCGTCGATGCCGAGCGCGTCGAGCGCGCGCACGCCGCCGACACCGAGGAGGATCTCCTGGCGCAGCCGGTGCTCGGTGTCGCCCCCGTAGAGCCGGTCGGTGACCTGGCGGATGTCGTCGGGGTTCTCCTCGATGTCCGCGTCGAGGAGGTATAGCGGGATGCGGCCGACGTCGGCCTTCCACACCTGCGCGTGCAGGCGCTCGTCGGCGAGGTCGACGGTCACCCGCACGCCGTCGCAGAGGCGGATGGCCATCGCGTGGGGGTCGAGGTCGGGGTAGTTCTCCTGCTGCCACCCGTCGGGGTTCTGCGCCTGGCGGAAGTACCCGTGCCGGTAGAAGAGCCCGATGGCGACCAGCGGCACGCCGAGGTCGCTCGCGGCCTTGAGGTGGTCGCCGGCGAGCACACCGAGGCCGCCGGAGTACTGCGGCAGGGCCTCGGCGATGCCGAACTCGGGGGAGAAGTAGGCGACCGTGCGCAGCGGCGAGGGCCCGCCGTTGCGGGTCTGGAACCAGCGCGGGCCGTCGAGGTAGCGCTTCAGCTCGTCGTTGACCTCGCCGAGGTAGCGGACGAAGCCGGTGTCCGCGGTGAGCGCGTCCAGGCGCGCGCGCGAGACGGTGCCGAGGAGCCGCACCGGGTCGTGGGTGGTCGCGTCCCATCCGTCGGGATCGACCCAGCGGAAGAGGTCACGGGTCTGCTCGTCCCAGGACCACCGGAGGTTCATCGCCAGGTGTTCGAGCGCGGCCAGCTCAGTGGGTAGTGAAGGCCGGACCGTGAAGCTACGGAGCGCGCGCATCCCCTCGACGGTAGTCATGGCTGCATGATCGGCCGCTGGGCAGAGAACATGACATGGCGATGAGCATCGACGAGGGTCAGGCCGCGCAGCGGTGGGGCATCCAGGCGGCATATGACGACGCGCTCGGTGAGCGGAAGGAGTCGCCGGCCGGCAGCGTCGAGCGCATCGTCGCTTCGCTCGATCGGGGTGAGGGCCGCGAGGCCCCCGATGCGGACGCCGGGCCCGTCTTCGTGCCGGTGGGCACGACCGGCCTGCCCGAGCGGGTCTCGGGCCAGACCCTCGTGCTCGAGGACGGCACCGACCTCGGTCCGGTGCACGAGCTGCCGTCCGACCTCCCGGCCGGCCTCCACGCCCTGCACGACGAGGACGGCCCGACCCTCCTCGCAATCCACCCGCCGACCTGCTGGCGGCCCGACGGCCTGCGGGCCTGGGGCTGGGCCCTCCAGCTCCACAGCGACCGCTCGGAGGCCAGCTGGGGCCACGGCGATCTGGCCGACGCCGCGACGATCGGTGCGTGGTCGTCCCGCCAGGGCGGCCACCCGTTGCTCCTGCTCAGCCCCCTCCACGCCCCCAACCTCGCCAACTCGATCAGCGCGAGCCCCTACTTCGCGTCGAGCCGGTGCTTCTGGAACCCCTTGTACCTCCGGATCGCCGACGTGCCCGGCGCATCGACCACCGACCTGGCGGACCTCGACGAGGCGGGGCGGGCCCGCAACGACGAGCGGGTGATCGACCGCGACGCGGTGTGGGCGCTCAAGCGGGAGGCGTTGGAACGCATCTGGTCGACCGGCGACGACGCGTCGAGGACGGCGGCGGCGGACCCGGTCCTCGACGCGTTCGCGGCGTTCACCACGGCGCTGGAGCTGCACGGCGAGCGCTGGAGCGAGTGGCCGGCCGACCTGCGCCACCCGGACGGTGCCGGCTGGAGCGCCTTCGTCGCCGGCAACGCCGACCGGATCGCGTTCCACCGCTGGGTGCAGCGCCTCGTCGGCGATCAGCTCGCGGCGGCCCAGTCGGTGGTCCCGCTCGTGCACGACCTCGCCATCGGCACCGATCCGTCCGGCTTCGACGCGTGGTACTGGCAGGACCTTTTCGTGCTCGACGGCACCCGCATCGGCGCGCCGCCGGACCAGTTCAACACCATCGGCCAGGACTGGGCCCTGCCGCCGATCGACCCGTGGCGGCTCCGGGCGGCCGGGTACGAGCCGTTCATCCGCATGCTGCGGGCCGCGCTCAGCCACGGGTCGGGCCTGCGGGTCGACCACGTGATGGGTCTGTTCCGCCTGTTCTGGATCCCGCCCGACGAGAGCCCGGCCGAGGGCGTCTACGTGCGGCAGCCGGCCCAGGAGCTCCTCGCCCTGCTCGCGCTCGAGAGCCAGCGGGCCCAGGCGTTCGTGGTGGGCGAGGACCTCGGCACCGTCGAGCCCGGCGTCCGTGAGACCCTCGGCGAGCACCACGTGCTCTCGTACCGGGTCATGGCCCTCGACGACACGCCGGCCGAGCAGTACCCGGTCGAGGCCCTCGCCTCCTTCACCACCCACGACCTGCCGACCTGCGCAGGGTTCTGGACCGGATCGGACCTGGCCGACCAGGACCGGCTCGGGATGGAGCCGAACGTGGCCGACACCGAGCAGGCGCGCCAGCGGCTGGCCTCGCAGATCGGCGTGGACGAGTCCGCGCCGGTGCCCGAGGTCGCGCGGCGGGCGTACGCCGCGCTCTCCCGTGCGCCGAGTCGCATCGTCGTCGCGCAGCTCGAGGACGCGGCGGGCGTCGCCGAGCGCCCCAACATGCCAGGCACCACCGACGAGTGGCCGAACTGGTCACTCGCGCTGCCCGAACCGATCGAGGCCGTGCTCGCACGGCCCGAGACGGGGGAGATCTCCCACCTGCTCGCCCAGCCGGACGATCGGCTTGTCAGGTAGTGTCACGCCACCGACAGAGCGTCGGACGGGGCGATGGAGGATCACGATGGGGGCTCGATCACGCAGGCGCGCCGCGCGCGTCTGGATCGCAGGGGGAGTAGGCCTCGCGATGGCGGCCACGGTGCTCGTCGTCGCGGGAGGTCCAGCGGGCGCGGTGCCGGGGGCCGACGTGTCGGTCGCGCTGGCGCGGACACCCAACGTCGGGCAGGCGGCGATCGACGAGATCACCTACACGGCGACCGTCACCAACGCCGGACCGGCGACCGCACAGGACGTGGCGTTCGTCGACCCGATGGGCGACCTCGGTCCGCGGATCGACCACGTCGCCACGACCAAGGGGACCTGCGACACCGAGGACGCCCAGGTCACCTGCACGATCGGGAGCCTGACCTCGGGAGCGATCGCCACGGTCACGATCTCGGCGCTGCTCGGCGCGTCAGGTCTCGTCACGAACACGGTTGCGGTCACGTCGTCCACCGCTGACCCCGATCCCGACAACAACATCGCGTCGGCCTCGGTGGTGCTGACCCAGCCGCCGTCGTTCGAGGAACTGGTGGTCAGGGGCTACTTCCGCCTCGTCCTCGGTCTGAACGCGACCGACGCCCAGGTCGATCACTGGGTCGGCGAGTTCGAGGAGTACAGCTACTACAACGGTGACTTCGCCCTGCAGCTGCTCAAGACCTACACGTTCCGCAGCAACTGGGTCACCGAGACCTACCAGAAGCTGCTCGGCCGTGACCCCGACGCTGGCGGCCTGGCCCTCTTCACCCGGCAGCTCTCCCAGCGGGTGACCTACGAGCAGATCGAGGCGACCATCGCCGGCTCGACCGAGTACTACGACAACGCCGGTGGGACCGACGGTGCCTTCGTCGACGCGCTCGTCGCCGACCTGACCGGCCACGCGCCGCCGGCGGCGTTCCGCGCCGAGCTCCTCGACCGCCTGGCGTCGGGCCAGTCCCGCACCGAGGTGGCCCACCGGGTCGCGACGAGCGGTCTCGGCCGGCTGGCCTGGCTCAAGTGGCAGTACCGGCGCTACTTCAAGCGTGAGGCCTCGAGCTTCGAGCTGAACCTGGGCCTGCTCGCCATGGCCCACGGCGTCCGACCGGCTCGTGAGCTGGCCACCCTGCTCGGTGACTTCGAGGTCATCGAGTCGTTCCTCCCCGGCTACTACTACGAGGACGCCGCGAGCCGTACCAAGGCGGCGTAGCGCGCGCCACCCGACCCCGTGCGCGGGGTCGGGTGGCTCAACTGGGAAGATGGGGGGCCGAATGTCCAACGTGCCCCTGATGACCGAAGATCCGCGCTGGTACCAGCGCGCCGTCTTCTACGAGGTGCTGGTCCGGGGGTTCAACGACTCCGACGGTGACGGCACCGGTGACCTGCGCGGCATCACCGCCAAGCTCGACTACCTCCAGTGGCTCGGGGTCGACTGCCTCTGGCTCCTGCCGTTCTACGAGTCGCCGCTCCGCGACGGCGGCTACGACATCAGCGACTTCTTCACCGTCCTGCCCGACTACGGCTCGGTCGACGACGCAGCGACGCTCATCGAGGAGGCCCACCGCCGCAACATCCGGATCATCGCCGACATGGTGATGAACCACACGAGCGACCAGCACCCGTGGTTCCAGGAGTCCCGCGCCAGCCGGGACAACCCGAAGGCCGACTGGTACGTCTGGGGCGACGACGAGAGCCGCTGGGCCGAGGCCCGGATCATCTTCGTGGACACCGAGCGGTCGAACTGGACCTACGACGACGTGCGCGGCCAGTTCTACTGGCACCGGTTCTTCAGCCATCAGCCGGACCTCAACTACGACAACCCCGAGGTCGCCGACGCGATGCTCGACGTCTGCCGCTTCTGGCTGGACCTCGGCCTCGACGGGTTCCGGCTCGACGCCGTGCCCTACCTGTTCGAGCGGGACGGCACCGACGGCGAGAACCTGCCCGAGACCCACGACTACCTGCGCCGCGTCCGCTCCGTGGTCGACAAGGAGTTCCCGGGCCGGGTGCTCCTCGCGGAGGCGAACCAGTGGCCGGCCGACGTCGTCGACTACTTCGGCGACAGCGACCAGTGCCACATGTGCTTCCACTTCCCGCTGATGCCGCGCATGTTCATGGCGGTCCGCCGCGAGCAGCGCCAGCCGATCACCGAGATCCTCGAGCAGACGCCGGCCATCCCCGACGGCTGCCAGTGGGGCCTGTTCCTCCGCAACCACGACGAGCTGACCCTCGAGATGGTCACCGACGAGGAGCGGGACTACATGTACTCGGAGTACGCGAAGGACCCGCGCATGCGCCGCAACGTCGGCATCGCGCGGCGCCTGTTCCCGCTGCTCGACAACGACCGGCGCATCGCCGAGCTGTTCCACACGCTGCTCTTCTCCATGCCGGGCAGCCCGGTCATGTACTACGGCGACGAGATCGGGATGGGCGACAACATCTTCCTCGGCGACCGCGACGGCGTCCGCACCCCGATGCAGTGGACCCCGGACCGCAACGGCGGGTTCAGCACCGCCGACTTCGCCCGGCTCTACTCGCCGCCGCTCATGGACCCGGTGTACGGGTTCTCGCGGGTCAACGTGGAGTCCCAGCAGCGCGACACGAGCTCGTTCCTGCACTGGATGCGGCGCATGCTCCAGGTCCGCAGCGAGCACCCGGTGTTCGGCCTCGGCAGCTTCGAGGTGCTCGAGGCCTCGAACCCCTCGGTGCTCGCGTTCATCCGCGAGTACCAGCGGCCCGACACCGAGATCGTCGACCGGGTCCTGTGCGTGAACAACCTGGCCAAGTCGCCGCAGCCGGTGGAGCTGTTCCTGTCCCGGTTCAACGGGTTCACGCCGGTCGAGCTCACCGGTGGCGTCCACTTCCCCCGCATCGGTGAGCTGCCCTACTTCGTCACCCTCGGCCCGTACGCCAGCTACTGGTTCGCCCTCCTCGGCAGCGAAGGCTGAGAGTTGGCCGTGAACTGCCGGGCGACCGCCTGAGGGGTGACGGGCACCGGTACCGTCTTGCGTCGTGGCCCAGCCGTTCCCCCCGCCGCCCACCCCGGTGCGCACCTGCTACCGGCACTCGAACCAGCCGGCCGGGGTCATCTGCCAGCGCTGTGACCGACCCATCTGCCCGGCCTGCATGCATCAGGCGTCGGTCGGGTTCCACTGCCCGGAGTGCGTCAAGAAGAGCGGGCAGAAGGTCTACCGGGGGGCGGGCGGCCCGCAGACCCAGCCGATCCTCACCCAGATCCTGATCGGCGTGAACGTGCTCGTGTACCTGGCGGGCATCGCCCTGAGCGGGTCGAGCGCGATCAACGGTTCGAGCAAGCTCGTGCGCTACGGCGGCCTGCTCGCGCAGGGGACCTTCGACCGCCGCACCCTCGACGGGGTCGCCGAGGGGCAGTGGTACCGCCTCGTCACCTCGGGCTTCCTCCACTACGGCATCCTCCACCTCGCGTTCAACATGTACGCGCTCTGGATCCTCGGCGCGATGCTCGAGAAGACCGTCGGCCGCGTGCAGCTCGGCGTCGTGTACTTCGTGGCGATGCTCGGCGGCTCCCTCGGCGCGCTGATCGTCTCGCCGAACGCGCTGACCGTCGGTGCGTCGGGCGCGATCTTCGGCCTGATGGGCGCGGTGCTCGCGCTGGGTCGCAGCCGGGGCATCAGCATCCGCCAGAGCCCGGTCTTCGGCATCCTCATCCTCAACCTGCTGCTGACCTTCGGGCTGTCGAGCTTCATCTCGGTCGGCGGTCACATCGGCGGGCTCATCGCCGGGTTCCTCGCCGGCATGGCCCTCTTCGAGCTGCCGCCGGTCGTCGCCCGCAACCGCGATCCTGCGGCCGGCCGGCAGGCGATGGTGGCGGCGACCCGGGCCGGCTACGCGCTGGCGGCCGGGTTCGCGGTCGTGCTGTTCGTCGGCGGGATCATCGCCGCCAACGCCGCAGCCATCGTCTGACCGCGCGCGCCGCGGCGCGCTCAGTGCTCGATCCGGTGGCGCAGCCGGGTCAGGTTGTGCCGCCAGAGCCGCTTCATGACCGGCGCCCCGACCGCGCCGCCCACGGGTCCGCCCATCCACCACGGGAAGCGCAGGCGCTCGTTCCAGGTGAACCGGGTGGCGGTGCCGCTGCGTCGGCGCACCGGCTTCAGCGTGAAGCGGCCCTCGCCGGTGACCAGACCGCTGTGGCGCACGCCCATGGCACGGTTCGTGCGCCACTGGGTGATCTCCATGCGGTCCACGAGGTGGAACGGGCCGATGCGGGTGTCGCACTCGAAGGTGGTGCCCCTTCCCTCGCGACGCCGCGAGGTGAAGCGGATGGCCTCGGCGTCGGCCATCCACAGCACGTGGCGGTCGATGTGGCGCAGCTCGTCCCAGACGCGGTCGGGTGGCGCGGCGATCGTCGTCGACACGCGGATGCGCGGCACGGGCGTGGTGGTCGCGAGGCGGGCGGGTCAGCCGCCGAGCAACGTCGCGGCCGCCTGCTCGGGGGACACGATGTTGATGGGCACGCCGGTGCCCTGCTCGAAGCCGCCGATGCTCTGCAGCCGGGGCAGCACGTGGACGTGCCAGTGGAACTCGTCCTCGTGGTGGTGCGGGAGCGTGTGGAGCACCAGGTTGTAGGCCACGTCGCCCACGTTCTTGCGCAGGTAGGCGAGGGACCGCTTGATGGCGACGCCGACGGCGGCGAGCGCCTCGGGCTCGGTGCGGGCGAGGTGGCCCTCGTGCTGATCGGGGACGATGAGCATCTCGTAGGGCGTGCCGCTCCAGAAGGGGCAGAGGACGAGCACGCCGTCCTCGTCGAGGACCGTCCGCACGCCCGAGTCCCGCTCGGCCTCGGCGGTCGTGCAGAGCACGCAGGAGCCGGCGAAGCGGCGGAAGCCGGCCTCCTCCTCGGCGATCTCGCCGGGGACGAACGGCATGCCGAGCAGCTGGCCGTGCGGGTGCAGCAGCGACGCTCCGGCCTCACGACCGAAGTTCACGATGGCCTGCGTGTAGCGGACGCTGCGCGACCGGCCGTGCTCCTCGAAGCGGTCGCGGAGCGCGGCCATCACCTGCGCGGTCTGCTCGTCCTCGAGGTCGGACCACTCGCGGTCGTGGTCCCGGCTGAAG
>JAFBAD010000172.1 GCA_019247975.1 Acidimicrobiia bacterium | reverse complement strand
CGCGACGCCGGTGGTGCCGTAGGCCGGGGTCATGCCGTGCAGGAAGAAGTTCGAGTGGCCGATGAGCGCGTTGCCCACACCGAACTGGAAGGCGAACCCGAACGCGAAGTACAGGAGCCCGCACAGGCAGGTGTCGAAGATGCACTCCATCATGATGTTGACCGACTCGCGCGATCGGGCGAAGCCCGCCTCCAGCGCCATGAAGCCGGCCTGCATGAAGAAGACCAGGAACGCAGCGACCAGCACCCACATGGTGTTGATCGCGCTGATCTGGTTGCTGGCCAGCGCTGCGGCCTGAGCCGGCGCCGCCCCGGCGGGATCGCCGAAGAGCATGCCGCCGGCCTTCATCAGACCGAGGATCGAGACCAGCCCGATCATCTTCCCACCCAGGATGAGCGCGAAGCGCTTGCGCACCTCGAGCTCCTTGAACCGTCGCAGTCGTCCCATGGCGCCGGAACCTAAGGACGGTCCGTTTCACGTCCATGCCACGACGGTTACATCTGTCCGTCCTGGACATGACGCCAATCTGACCGCCCATGACGGAGCGACGGCTCGGGAGCGCCCACTACGGTTCACCGGCAAGGAGGAAGGCGGCGTAGGTGGAGGGGAAGGTGTCGGACCTGCTCGACATCAGGCGATCGGGGCGGGCCGACGGAGGTGACTCGGGCCTCGTCGTGCGCGTGCTCGGGCCGACCAGGGTGGAGCGCGACGGCGACATCGCGGCCATCGGCGGTCCCCGCCAGCGCGCCGTGCTGGCCCGCCTCGTGCTCGCCGACCGCCAGCTCGTCACCGCCGACCGGCTGATCGAGGACGTGTGGGGCGAGAACGCACCCCGCACCGCCGTCGGCACGCTGCACAGCCACCTGTCGCTGCTGCGCCGCGCGCTCGGCGACGCCGACCTGCTGCGACGGGACGGACCGGGCTACGTGCTCGACGTCCCGTCCGAGTCGGTCGACGCCGCCGCCTTCGAGCTGCTGACCGGGCAGGCCCGGGACGCGCTCGCCACCGACCCGGCGAAGGCGCACGACACCGCGGCCTGGGCGCTCACGCTCTGGCGCGGGCCCGCCTACGCGGACGTGGCCGACACGGAGTGGGGTCGCGCCGCCGCGGTGCACCTCGACGAGCTGCGGCTGGTGGCCATGCAGACGCGCTTCGACGCGACGCTCGCGCTGGGCCGGCACGCGGACGTGATCGCCGAGCTCGAGCGCGCCGTCGACGAGCACCCGATGCACGAGCGGTTCACCGCGCAGCTCATGGTGAGCCTGTACCGGTGCGGCCGACAGGTGGAGGCGTTGCGGACCTTCGACCGCACGCGCGAGCGGCTCGTCGAGGAGCTCGGACTCGAACCGGGGCCCGAGCTGCTGCGGCTGCAGTCGGACATCCTCGGTCACGCCGACTGGCTGGACGCGGTGCCCGAGCCGGAGGTCGTCGCGACGCCCGCTTCCGCGCCGGGTGCTGCTGCGGTGGTTGGCGACGCAGCAGAGGCGGCCCCGCCGGACGCCGGGCCGCCGCCCGCGTCGCCGGTGCGGCTGCCGGGCGCCGCGCAGCGTCACCGCGACCAACCCTTCGTCGGGCGCGAAGCCGAGCTCGACGCGCTGCGCGACGCGTGGAAGGCAGCCTGCTCGGGCCAGCGGGGGATGGTGATCCTCACCGGCGACGCCGGGGCCGGGAAGACGCGGCTCGTGAGCCGGTTCGTCGAGGAGGCCCACGGGTCCGGCGCGATCGTGATGTGGGGTCGGGCGACCAGCGAGGCGCTGGTCCCTTACGAGCCGATCGTCGAGGGGCTGCGCACGGTGCTCCGCTCGGTCTCACCCGAGGCGAGGCGGCGGGTGGTCGAAGGTCGCGACGCGCTGTCGCTGCTGCTGCCCGACATCGGAGAGATCGTCGGGGTCGACGTCGTCCGGCCGCAGGTGGGCACCGAGCGCTACGTGCTCTTCGAGACGGTCGCCGATCTGCTCGAAGCCGAGTCGGCCGAGTGGCCGTTCATCTTCGTGCTCGACGACCTCCACGTCACCGACGAGCTGTCGCTGCGGATGCTCGACCACGTGCTGCGCCACGAGCGGCCGGCCAAGCTGCTCCTCGTCGGCACGGCCCGCACCGGGCCCGACACGTCGAGCCCGCACCTGGAGGAGTTCTGCGCGACGCTCCACCGCGACGGCCTCCTGCGGCGGCTGCCTCTGGACGGCCTCTCGACCGAGGACGTCGGCGAGCTCCTCGTAGCGGGCGGCTGGCCCGACGGGCACCCGCGGGCACGCGCGATCCAGCGGGCGACGGGCGGCAACGCCTTCTTCGTCACCGAGCTCGCGCAGCACGGCACCGCGCCGAGCGACAACGAAGGGCTCCCCGACTCGATCCGCGGCGTGCTCGACACGCGGCTCGACCGCCTGGACGACCAGACCGCACGGCTGGTCGCGCTCGCTGCGGTCGCCGGTCCCGACGCCGCGATCCCGGTCCTCGCGCGGGCCGGCGGGTTCTCGGGCGACGAGGTGCTCGACTGCATCGACGACGCGATCGCCGAAGGCGTGCTCACCGAGGACGGGCCCACCGGGTCGGTCACGTTCCCCCACTCGCTCGTGCAGCAGGCGGTGCTCGAGCGCCTCAGCCGGTCCCGTCGTGGCGCGCTGCACCTGGCGGTCGCCGACGGCCTGGCCGAATCCGACGACGCGACCGCAGCCGAGCTGGCCCACCACCTCGTGAGCGCCGGACCGCTCGCGCCGCGCGACGCCGTCGTGCGCGCTGCGGTCGCGGCCGGGCGGCAGGCCCTCGACATGCTCGCCTACGAGGACGCGGACCGGTGGGCGCTGGAAGCCATCGACGCGGGTGGGCCCAACACGCCGCCCGAGCTCCGCTTCGAGGCGCTGCTGCTCCGCTCCGACGCGCAGCGCGCGCTCGGCGACCGCGTCGACGCGCGGGTCACGGCGACGGAGGCCGCCGACATCGCGCGCCGCGAGTCCGACCCGTTGCTGCTCGCCCGCGCCGCAGAGGCCCTTGCGCTGGCCCGGGCCGGCCTCGGCTTCGACTTCGGCACCGAGGATCCCGGTCTCGACGCGCTGCTCGAGGAGGCGCTGCGCGTGCTGCCCGCCGACGAGACGAGCCACAGGGCCCGCCTGCTGAGCGCCAGCATGACGAACGCAGCGGCCGATCGCGACATGGCGAAGATCGACCGGCTCGGTCTGCTCATCGAGCAGCTGCCCGACAGCACCCACCCCGTGCTCGTCGCCACGGCGCACCTCGCGAAGCGGATGGCGGAGTGGCGCATGCACACGCTCGACGCCCGCATCGCGGACGACCGCGGCGCGCTCGCAGCCGCGACGCAGGCGGGCAACGCGCCGCTCGAGCTCAACGCGCTGCTCTACGGCATCACGGACCTCACCGAGGCCGGTCTCGTCGACGAGGCAGCCAAGTGGTTCGAGCGGTTCCGGGCCCGTGCTGCGGACGTGCACCAGCCGGTGTACGACGCGTTCGTCCTCTTCATCGACGCGAGCCTGAACCTGCTGCAGGGCGAGTACGAGAAGGCGTCGCCGCTCGTCGATGCCGCGCTCGCGCTGGGCCGCAAGAGCCACGGTGTCAACGCCGAGCAGTCGTGGGCCGGGCACATGTTCGTGCACGCGTGGGACCAGGGCCGGCTGGCGTCCCTGCACTCGATGCTCGAGCACCTCGAGGGTCCGGGCGGCCTCCCGATCTGGGACATCGCCCGCGCCGCGACCGCCGTCGCAGCCGGCGACCGGGACTCGGCGCGCGCCACGCTCGTGCGACTCGTCGACACCGAGGTGCACGTGAACGACAACTCGCTCTGGACCACCTCGGTCGCGCTGCTCATCGAGATCGCACGGGCGCTGGGCGACGCCGAACGCTCCGAGGTGCTGCTGCACGCGTTCGCGCCCTACACGGACCGGCTCGTGATCAGCGGGCTCGGGCGGGTGAGCATCGGGCCGGTCGCCCGCTACGCCGCGGTCGCGTCGATGGTGCTCGGCCGCTACGAGGAGGCCGACCAGCTCTTCGACGTGGCCGCGCAGCGGTGTCGCGAGCTCGCAGCGATCCCGCAGCTGGCCCGCACCCACCACGACCACGCGATGGTGAAGGCTGCGCTCGGTGACGACGCCGCAGCCCAGCGCCTGTCGGACCGGGCCCGGGAGCTCGCCGACCGGGTCGGCGTCGTCCTTGGTGACCTGAGCATGACCGGAGCCGCCGCCCGTTGACGGGCCGGAGAGGACAGCAGGATGACGATCGCCGCACCCGATGAGATCGACCTCCGCGACGGAGCGGGCCCCGAGCACTTCGACGTGGTCGTGGTCGGCGCCGGCATCTCGGGGGTGGGCGCCGGGTACCGCCTGCAGACGGAGTGCCCGTCGAAGCGCTACGCCATCTTCGAGGCCCGTGGCGCGATCGGCGGCACGTGGGACCTGATGCGCTTCCCGGGTGTCCGGTCCGATTCGGACATGTACACGCTCGCCTACCCCTTCCGTCCGTGGCGCGACGCACGCTCGATCGTCGACGGCGAGTCGATCCGCAACTACGTCCGCGACACCGCGACCGAGCTCGGCGTGGATCGCCACATCCGATACCACCACCGCGTCGTGCGGGCCGAGTGGTCCTCGGTCGACGCCCGCTGGCGGCTCGAGGTGCAGATCGGCGACGACGCCGAACCGGTCCGCTACACGACCGACTTCCTCTACCTGTGCAGCGGCTACTACCGCTACGACGCCGGGTACCTGCCGGGCTTCCCCGGGCGCGAGCGGTTCGGCGGACCCGTCGTCCACCCCCAGCACTGGCCCGAGGATCTCGACTACGCCGGCAAGCGCGTCGTCGTGATCGGCAGCGGCGCGACTGCGGTCACGCTGATCCCGGCGATGGCCGAGAAGGCCGCACACGTCACGATGCTGCAGCGGTCGCCGAGCTACGTCGTGTCCGTGCCCGGCGCGAACGGGCTGCACGATCTGCTGGGACGGCTGCCCGAGCGCGTCTCCGCGCCGATCATCCGCTGGTTCAACGTCGTGCTGACGACGCTCATGTACCAGCTGTGCCGGCGCCGACCCGCGCTCGCCCGGAGGATGATCACGTCGGGTGCGGAGCGCCTGCTCCCCGCCGGCTTCCCCATCGATCCGCACTTCACGCCCACCTATGACCCATGGGACCAGCGCGTGTGCCTCGTGCCCGACGGCGACCTCTTCACCGCGCTCGGCTCGGGACGAGCTTCGGTCGTGACCGATCGCATCAGGTCGTTCACCGAGACCGGGATCGAGCTCGAGTCCGGCACCTCCCTCGACGCAGACATGATCGTCGCGGCGACCGGCCTCGAGATGCTCGCCTGGGGTGGGATCGAGGTGTCGGTCGACGGCGTCGCACGTGAGCCGGGGAAGTCGTTCTTCTACCGGGGCTTCATGATGAGCGACATCCCGAACATGGCCGTGTGCATCGGTTACACGAACGCGTCCTGGACGCTGCGGGCCGACCTCACGTCACGCTCGGTGTGCCGCCTGCTGAACCACATGGACCGCCGTGGCTACGTGAGCGTCGTCGCGCCGCTGGGCGACGCAGTCGCCGCCGGCCCGTCGTTCGCGCTCACCTCGGGCTACGTGCAGCGGGCGGCCGACCGGTTCCCGCGCGTGGCCACGACGTCGCCCTGGTACCTGCGCCAGAACTACGTGATCGACGTGTTCGCGACCCGCTTCGGCAACCTCACCAAGGGCCTCGAGTTCTCCCGCCGCAAACCCGCCCAGGCGCGCACCTGATCTCGACCCGAGCGGCTCGTGCCTGAGCTCGGTGCACTTGTCGTCGTCAGAGCCTCTTATCTGCTTCGAACTCCGGCCTCAGGGGTCGGTGGGGAGGTCGCAGTCGGCGAACCAGGGCTTCAGGTCGAGGACCGGGGTGCCGTCGAGGAGGTCGGTGCCGGCGACGGTCACGACGGTGCCGTCGACGCCGAGCTGGCGCACCAGGCTGAGGCCGATCGGGTTGGGACGCACCGGCGACCGCGACGCGAAGACGCCCTGCACCTCGCCCGTCGCCTCCGTGGCCCGCGGGACCAGCTGCAGCGGCCGGTCGGCGGGTTGGTCGTGCAGCCACGTCACCAGCCAGAGGTGCGGGTAGCGGTCGAGGCCGAGCAGACCGTCGAGGTACGCCTCGTCCACCACAACCAGGGCGATGCTCCTGCTCAAGGATGCCTGCGGGGGCGCCGAAGCGATCTCGGCGTAGTCGGTCTGGAGGTACCCGATGGGCTCGAACGTCGGAGCGGCCATCGACGTCGTCTATCAGACGATTGACGGAAACGATTGACAGATGAGGGGGAGTTCGGGCCGCTCCATCTAGGATAACTATCGTTATCCACAACCACCGAGAGAGGTTCCCCCTGCGATGACCCTGGTCAACACCGAGCTGCAGCCGTTCGAGGCGACCGCCTACCACGACGGCGCGTTCGTGGATCTGCGTGACGCCGACCTGCGCGGTCACTGGTCGATCGTGTTCTTCTACCCGGCCGATTTCACCTTCGTCTGCCCCACCGAGCTGGGCGACCTGGCCGACCTGTACGAGGACTTCAAGGCGCTCGACGTCGAGATCTACAGCGTCTCGACCGACACCCACTTCACCCACAAGGCCTGGCACGACACGTCGGCCACCATCGGCAAGGTCCAGTTCCCGATGGTCGGCGACCCGACCGGCAAGATCACCGAGAACTTCGGCGTGATGCGCGCCGGCCAGGGCCTCGCCGATCGCGCCACCTTCGTGATCGACCCCGACGGCGTGATCCAGGTGATGGAGATCACCGCCGAGGGCATCGGCCGCAACGCGACCGAGCTGCTCCGCAAGGTCAAGGCCGCCCGCTACGTCCGCGATCACCCGGGCGAGGTCTGCCCGGCGGCGTGGGAAGAAGGCGAAGAGACCCTCGCTCCCTCGCTCGATCTCGTCGGCAAGATCTGAGCCCTCGAAGGAGGCAGTGATGTTGGACGCCGGTCTCGCCGCGCAGCTGAAGACCCACCTCGAGAAGGTCACCCACCCGATCGAGCTCGTCGCGTCGCTCGACGACTCCCCCAAGTCGTCCGAGCTGCGCGAGCTGCTCGACGAGATCGCGTCCTTGTCACCGAAGATCACGGTGGACCGCCGGGACGACGACGCCCGGCGGCCGTCGTTCGCGATCGTCCGCACGGGCACCGACGTCTCGGTCCGGTTTGCCGGCATCCCGATGGGCCACGAGTTCACGTCGCTCGTGCTGGCGCTCCTCCAGGTCGGCGGCCACCCGTCGACCGCGTCGGAGGAGACGATCGAGCAGATCCGTGACCTCGACGGCACCTACGAGTTCGAGACCTACTTCTCGCTCTCGTGCCAGAACTGCCCGGACGTGGTGCAGGCGCTCAACCTGATGAGCGTCATCAACCCGAAGGTCCGCCACGTCGCCATCGACGGCGCGCTCTTCCGGGACGAAGTCGAGGACCGCAAGGTCAAGGCGGTCCCGTCGGTGTTCCTCGACGGGCAGCCCTTCGAGCAGGGACGCGTGACGCTCGAGCAGATCGTCGCCCGGCTCGACACCGGCTCCGAGGCTCGTCGGCGCGACGAGATCGACGCCAAGGAGCCGTTCGACGTCCTCGTCGTCGGCGCCGGTCCGGCCGGTGCCGCAGCGGCGATCTATGCGGCACGCAAGGGCATCCGCACCGGCATCGTCGCCGAACGCTTCGGCGGCCAGGTGCTCGACACGATGTCGATCGAGAACTTCGTGTCGATCCCGTACACCGAGGGTCCGAAGCTGGCGGCCGCGCTCGAGGCGCACGTCGACGAGTACGAGGTCGACGTGATGAAGCTGCAGCGCGCGCAGAAGCTCGTGCCCGCCGAGAGCGCCGAGGGCTTCGTCACCGTCGAGCTCGAGAGCGGCGCGGCGCTCGAAGCCCGGACCGTGGTGCTGTCGACCGGCGCCCGCTGGCGCTCGCTCGGTGTTCCCGGCGAAGAGGAGTACCGCAACAAGGGCGTGACCTACTGCCCGCACTGCGACGGCCCGCTGTTCAAGGGCAAGCGCGTCGCGGTGATCGGCGGCGGCAACTCCGGCGTCGAGGCGGCGATCGATCTGGCCGGCCTCGTCGCGCACGTCACGCTCATCGAGTTCGACGACGACCTGCGGGCCGACGACGTGCTGCAACGCAAGCTGCGGAGCCTGCGCAACGTCGACATCATCGTGAGCGGCGCGACCACCGAGATCCACGGTGACGGCGAGCAGGTCACCGGCCTCTCGTACCGGCACCGGGGCAGCGGCGACCTGCACCACGTCGACGTCGACGGCGTCTTCGTGCAGATCGGTTTGCTGCCCAACACCGAGTGGCTCGAGGGAGCCGTCGAGCTCGCGCCGACCAGGGAGGTCGTCATCGACGACCACGGCCTGACCTCGGTGCCGGGCGTGTTCGCGGCAGGTGACTGCACGACCGTTCCGTTCAAGCAGATCGTGGTCGCCGCCGGCGCCGGCTCGACGGCCGCGCTGAGCGCCTTCAACCACCTCGTCCGCACCTCGGCACCCGCCGGAGCAGACGAGTCGGCGGTGGCCTAGCGTCGACGGGCAGGGGGGCGCGCTCAACGGACGACGCATGAACCTTCGAGACCTGCAGTACCTCGTGGCCTTGGCCGACCACCGGCACTTCGGCCGGGCGGCGGAGGCGTGCTACGTCAGCCAGCCGACGCTGTCCACGCAGGTGAAGAAGCTCGAGGCCGAGCTCGGTGTCGACCTCGTGGAGCGCCACCCCCGCAACGTGCTCCTGACCGACGCAGGTGAGCAGATCGTCGAGCGGGCCCGGGTGATCCTCGCCGAGACCAAGACCATCGAGGGCATCGCCGCGCAGGCCCACGATCCCGAGTCGGGCACGCTGCGCATGGGGCTCTTCCCGACGCTCGCGCCGTACCTGCTCCCCCACGTCGTGCACCGGCTGCACGAGCGCTTCCCCCGCCTCGAGCTGCTGCTCGTCGAGGAGAAGACCGAGGTGATCCTCCAGCTGCTCGAGGAGGGGAAGCTCGATGCCGGCGTGCTGGCCCGGCCGGTGGCCCACGACCGGTTGCAGGAGGAGCTGCTGTTCGTGGAGGACTTCGTGCTCGCGGTGCCGACCGGTCATCCGTTGGCCGATGCGGACGAGCCGGTGCCCCTGTCGGTGCTCGCCACCCAGGAGGTGCTGCTGCTCGAGGAGGGCCACTGCCTCCGTGACCAGGCGCTCGACCTCTGCCGCGTCGCGGGCGCCAGCGAGCGGCGGGGTTTCCGCGCGACGAGCCTGGAGACGTTGCGTCAGATGGTCGCCGCCGGTGTCGGGATCACGCTCCTGCCCCAGCTCGCCTGCCAGCCGCCCGTCCCGCAGTCCGAGGACGTGAAGATCCTGCGCATCGGCGAACCCGTCCCCCGCCGCGAGATCGCCATGTACTCGCGGGCGAACAACGCCCGGCGCGAGCTCCTGCCGCAGATCACCGCCATCATGCGGGACCTTCCACCGGGCCTGGCGAGCGAAGCGCCGGCCTTGGTGAGCACCTCCGGCTGACCGGGCGGTCGTCGCCCGGGTCCTCAGCCGGTCACGGCATGCGGTACTCGTCGTCGGTGACGTGGTCGCCCCACGTGGTCTCGGGACCCTCCTGGTCGGGGTGGAGCCCTTCCCACATGGCGAGGTGGGTCATGAAGTGGTCGGGCGCGGCGCCGTGCCAGTGCCACTCGTCGGGCGAGCACCAGATGGTGTCGCCCCGCTGGATGACGACGACGTCGCCTCCGCGGACCTGGGTGAGCCCGATGCCTTCGGTGACGTGGAGGGTCTGGCCGTTGCAGTGCTTGTGCCAGGCGGTGCGGGCGCCGGGGGTGAAGTGGACCGATGCCGCCCGGGCCAGGGTGCGGCCGTCCTGCGGGATGACGATGTCGAGGTAGACGTCGCCGGTGAACCAGTCGGCCGGCCCCTTCACGGTGGCCGGGGTGGGAACGATCTCCATGGGCATGTCGACTCCTCAGACGGTCAGAGGAGTCTTGCTGGTTGCTGGCGTGCTCGGATCACTCCCAGGCGGAGTGGAACGTGCCCCGCACGCCGGCGTTGTGCACGACCCAGCGCACCCACTGCTCTGCCTCGCTGCGGGTCGCGGGCGAGCCGTCGGCCAGCGCGACGCTGATCTCCAGCCGTCCGTCGTCACCGTCCACCCACGCATGGGCGTGGGCCTCGCTCGCCAGCATCCGCGCGACCGCCATGAGCGGATTGGCCAGGTGCGCTTCGTCCACGTCGACCACCATGACCAGTCGGTCGTCAGGGGCGCGCAACGGACGGGGTGGCCGCGGCGGGGTGGGGTCCAGCGGACGGGTGTGCAGAGCGATGCTCACGTGCGATCCTCCTTCCTCCTCAAACGGGCTCGTGCTCGTGCCAACTGGACCCGCACCTCCGCGAGCTCCATCTCGAGCTCGAAGATCCGCCGGATGCCGATGAGCGTCATCCCCGCATCGGCCATCTCGGCGACCCGCCGCACCTGCTCGATGTCCGCTCGGCTGTAGCGGCGCTGCCCACCCGCAGAACGTGCGGGCTGCACCACCTCCTCGGTGTCGAGGCGCCGTACGAACGCGGGCTGGACATCGAGCATCTCGGCCACCTGCCCGACGGCGAAGCGCGGCGCGTCCACGTCGTCGAGCGGGTGCACGTCGATCAGACGCCTGCGCCGACCGGCTCCTGGGCCGTCGCGTCGATCGCCTGCTGGCCTTCGTCACCCGAGCTGATCTCGACCCGACGAGGCTTGGCCCGCTCAGCCACCGGCAGGCGCACCGTCAGGACGCCGTTCGCGTAGCTGGCATCGAGACGATCGGTGTCGAGCGTCTCACCCAGGAACAACTGGCGACTGAACGTGCCGTGAGGACGTTCCGCGATCAACAGCTCCGTGTCATCGCCGGCAGTCCGCTTGCGGTCCGCGTGGACCGTGAGCACGTTGCGCTCGACGGTCAGATCGATCGACGACACATCCACGCCGGGGAGGTCGAACTGCACGACGAACTCCTCACCCTTGCGGATCGCGTCGATCGGCATC
>JAFBAD010000164.1 GCA_019247975.1 Acidimicrobiia bacterium | reverse complement strand
CGACGCTGGCCGGCTGCGACGCCGGCACCCCACCCGCCGCGAAGGTCGGTCAGGTCGAGATCTCGCGCGACACGTTGCGCCAGGACCTCGAGGCCGAGGCGGCCCGGGCCGACGCGATCCACTCCGACAACAGCCCGGCCAAGTCGGTCGACCACACGTGGTCGGCGTCCTCGGCGGCCGAGCTGCTCGGCTCGCGCATCCGCTACGAGCTGCTGGGCCTGGCCCTGAAGGCCAACCACATCACCGTCGCCGACTCCGACCGGAGCTCGGCCGAGCAGTCGCTGTGCTCGAGCGGCGGCACGACGACCCAGCAGACCGGGTGCCCCGGGCTCAAGGGCTACCCCAAGGCCTACCGGACCTTCCAGATCGAGCTGGCGGCCCGCGGTTCCGCCTACCAGAAGTTCCTGGCCGCCGACGAGGGATCGGCCCGCAAGAAGTACACGGCCCTCAAGGCGTCGAACCCCGACCAGCTCGAGGTGCAGTGCTACGTCGGCGCCACGATCACCGACCCGTCGACGGTGAACACGATCCAGCTGCGGGTGGCCGGTGGGCAGTCCTTCGCCAGCGCGGTCAAGGCGGTGAGCGGCGCGGCGGTGCAGGGCGGCAAGCAGTGCCTGCCGTCGTCGGTCCTGCCCAAGGAGGTCACGAGCGCGAAGAACGGCAGCGTGCTCGGGCCCTACAGCAACCAGTCGGGCGGCCAGTTCGTCGTGCAGATCCTGGAGCGCCGCACCGGCACCTACGCCGAGGTGTCCGACCTGCTCAAGCAGCAGATCACCTCCAAGCAGCAGCAGGACGCGGTCCAGAAGCTGCTCGACTCGGCGAAGGTGATCGTCGACCCTCGCTACGGGCACTGGGACCGCGGCACCGGTACGGTGGTGCCCCCCAAGGGGCCGTCGTCCGCCTCGTCGACGACCACCGTCCCCGCCGGTTCATCGACGTCGGGCTGACCCGCCGTGGCGGGACGCATCGTGGTGGTCGGGCTCGGCCCGGCCGGCGCTGACCTCGTCACCACCGGTACGCGCGCCGCGATCGACGCGGCTCCGGTCCGCTTCGTCCGGACCACCCGGCACCCGGCGGCGCCCGTCGTCGAGTCGGCCACGTCCTTCGACGACGTCTACGAGGCCGAGGCCACCTTCGACGACGTGTACCGGCGCATCGCCGAGCGGCTCCTGGCGGCCGCGTCCGAGCACGGTGAGGTGCTGTACGCGGTGCCCGGGTCGCCCCGGGTGCTCGAGCGTTCGGTCGACCACCTCGTGGCGGCGGCCGGCGAACCCGGCGCGGACGTCGAGGTGGAGGTGCTCCCGGCGCTCTCGTTCCTCGACCTCGCGTGGGTGCGGCTCGGCGTGGACCCGCTCGAGGCCGGCGCCCGTCTGGTCGACGGCCACCGCTTCGTCGCGCAGGCCGCCGGTGAGCGCGGGCCCCTGCTCGTGGCCCACGTGCACAACCAGCGGGTGCTGTCGGACATCAAGCTGGCCGCCGAGGTCGACGACGACGTGCGGGTCACCGTGCTGCAGCGGCTCGGGAGCCCGGACGAGGCGATCACCGAGGTCGGCTGGGCGGACCTCGACCGTGACGTCGAGGCCGACCACCTCACCGCATTGTGGATCCCCGAGCTGGCCGAGCCGATCGCCCAGGAGGTCGCCCGCTTCGCCGAGCTGGTGACGACCCTGCGGGAGTCGTGCCCGTGGGATCGCGAGCAGACCCACCACAGCCTCACGCCGTACCTGCTCGAGGAGGCCTACGAGGTCATCGAGGTGATCGACGGCCTCCCGGCCGACGCCCCCGGCACCGACCCGGCCTACGCGCAGCTGGAGGACGAGCTCGGGGACCTGCTCTACCAGGTCGTCTTCCACGCCCGGCTGGCCTCGGAGGTCGGTGCCTTCACCCTGGCCGACGTCGCCCGGGGCGTCCACGAGAAGCTGGTGCGCCGCCACCCGCACGTCTTCGCCGGGGCGTCCGC
Organism: Acidimicrobiia bacterium; assembly: GCA_019247975.1. Taxonomy (GTDB): domain Bacteria; phylum Actinomycetota; class Acidimicrobiia; order Acidimicrobiales; family Iamiaceae; genus JAFBAD01. The sequence goes on along the minus strand of JAFBAD010000164.1, from coordinate 12,731 downwards.
CGAGCTCGACGACGTGAACCGGCGGTGGGACGAGATCAAGCGGGCGGAGCGGGCCGAGGCGGGGGTGTCGGGCCCGATGGACAACATCCCGGCCGCGCTCCCGTCGGTGCTCTACGCGGCCAAGGTCCTGCGTCGTGCCGCGGCGGCCGGCCACCCGTGGACGCCGGGCGGCCCTGCGTCCTCAGACGAGACCGACGACCTGGGCGACCGGTTGCTGGCCCTGGTGGCCGAGGCCCTGGCCGGCGACGTCGACCCCGAGTCGGCCCTCCGCCACGCGGCGACGAGGGTCCGCGACACCGTGGTCTGAGCACGTTGTAACGTCGTCAACACCTTCAACAGGAGTCACGTCCGCACCATGAGCACCATCGAGCACATCGCGGGTCGCGAGATCCTCGATTCCCGGGGGAACCCGACCGTCGAGGTCGAGGTCGTGCTCGACAGCGGCGCCCGCGGACGGGCGGCGGTTCCCTCGGGTGCGTCGACCGGTCAGTTCGAGGCGGTCGAGCGGCGCGACGGCGGTGACCGCTACGGCGGCAAGGGCGTGGCCGGCGCAGTCGAGTCGGTCCGGGGCGAGCTGGCCGACGCGGTGCGCGGCCTCGACGCGCTCGATCAGCGATCCGTCGACTTCGCGATGATCGATGTCGACGGCACCGACAACAAGGGCCGCGTCGGCGCCAACGCGATCCTCGGGGTCTCGCTGGCCACCGCGAAGGCCGCGGCGGCCGAGCTCGAGGTCCCGCTCTACCGCGCGGTCGGCGGCGCCAACGCCCACGTGCTCCCGGTGCCGATGATGAACGTGTTGAACGGCGGCGCCCACGCCGACAACAGCGTGGACTTCCAGGAGTTCATGGTCATGCCGGTCGGTGCGGCCAGCTACGCCGAGGCGCTGCGCTGGGGCGCCGAGACGTACCACGTCCTCAAGGGCATCCTCCACGACCGCGGGCTGTCGACCGCGGTCGGCGACGAGGGCGGGTTCGCTCCCGACCTCGAGTCGAACGAGGCGCCGGTGGAGCTGCTGGTCGAGGCGATCGAGCGGGCCGGTTACACGCCCGGTCAGGACATCGCGATCGCGCTCGACCCAGCCACCTCCGAGGTGTTCGAGGACGGCGCGTACGTGCTCGCCAGCGAGGGCCGCAGGCTCTCGTCGGCCGAGCTGGCCGACTACTGGTCGGACCTCTGCAGCAGGTACCCGATCGTGTCGATCGAGGACGGCATGGCCGAGGAGGACTGGGACGGGTGGGCACGGCTCACCGAGTCGATCGGTGATCGCGTGCAGCTCGTCGGCGACGACCTCTTCGTCACGAACGTCACCCGGCTCGAGCGCGGCATCGAAGCGAGCGTCGCGAACTCGATCCTCGTGAAGGTGAACCAGATCGGCACGCTGACCGAGACGCTGGAGACGGTCGGGTTGGCGACGCGCCGTGCGTACACCTCGGTGATGTCGCACCGCTCGGGTGAGACCGAGGACGCGACGATCGCCGACCTCGCGGTCGCAACCAACTGCGGGCAGATCAAGGCCGGCGCGCCGTGTCGCAGCGACCGGGTCGCGAAGTTCAACCAGCTGCTGCGCATCGAGGAGGACCTCGGCGACTCGGCCGAGTTCCTCGGTGCCGCCGCACTGGCGCGGGGCGGCCGGTGACGGCCGGGCGCGTCGTCGGCGCGATCGTCGCTTCGGTGCTCGTCGTCGGCTTCCTGCTGGTGGCCGTGTTCCCGACCCGGACGATGCTGAACCAGCGATCGCAGACCAGCCAGTCCCGTGCGGAGCTGGCCGAGCTTCGGGCGTCGAACGCGCAGCTGGCGAAGCGCATCGCCGAGCTCAAGCAGCCCGATGCGATCGAGCGGATCGCCCGCAAGGACTACAACATGATCCGCCCGGGCGAGGAGTCCTACGCGATCCTCCCGCGGGCCAACGCGCCGGTGGTGCTGCCGGACGTCTGGCCGTTCGCGGGCGCGGCCGACACCTTCAACCGCTGAGCAACCTCGAGGACCGGCCTACCGGATCCCGGGTGCCATCTCCTCGAGAACGGACCCCCACCACCCGGTGACGCGGGTGCGGGCGGTCTCGAGGGCGCCTGCGGCGAGCGCTGCGGTCACCGCGTCGAAGCGGGTGCGCAGATCGAGCGGTTCGCCCGGCCGCACGACCAGCTCGGCGGGCAGACCGGTCGCGGCTCGCAACCCGTCGGCCTTCGCGACGTAGTACGGGGAGAAGGCGCCGAGCACCGCCGGGACGCCCGCCGCCAGCGAGAGCAGCGCGGCGTGGAACGACTGCGCGACGACCGCGTGTGCGCCGGCGAGCAGCGCGGCGACGCGGCGTGGGTCCGGGTCGTGGTCGAGCACCCGCCACCGCGCGGCGCGGGGTGACGCGGCGCGCGCCAGCCCCAGCAGCGTGGCGACCTCCTCGGTGCCGGGCTGGTCGTTGAACGAGACGCCGACGACGGTGAGCCCCTCGGCCACGGCGAAGGCGTCGACCTCGGAGGCGAGCCGATCGAGCTCGTCGGCCGCCGTCCCGACGTAGTCGGCCGCCCGCAGGCTGAGCACGACGTACGGCTCGTCGCGCTCGGCGGCCGACCGGACGGCCGGCCCGAGCAGCAGCGCGTCGTCGCCCGTGACGGTCGCGCCGGCCCCCAGGAGCGCGGCGCTCTCCTGGTCGCGCGCGGCCACCGAACGGGCGCCGGCAGCCAGCTGCTCGATGAGGGCGCGGTCGACGTCGTCGAGCGGGCCGGCGCCCTGTCCACTGAGCACGTACGGCACCCCGGCCCGACGCAGGGCCGAACCGAGCACGGCCCGCGGCGCCACGAGGAGGTCACCCCACAGCGAGGTGAGGCTGCCGCCGCCGAGGAAGATCGCGGCGCGGTAACGGGTGGGGTCGACCGGCCGGTGGTCGAGCCGGCCCGCCTCGACCCGGGCGGCGGCTGCCCGGACCTGCTCGTCGTCCTCGAGGTCCTCGGGTCGGAGCCCCCACACCGCCTCGTGCAGCGTCCCCAGCCACTCCGCGCTCGGCGGGAGGCCGACCGGCCGGTCGCCGTCGGTGATCACGTCCAGAGCCAGGCCGGTCGTGGCGAGACGCTCGAGCCCGGCCACCGTGATGGCGTCGTCGCCCACGTTCTCGACCCCGCCGGGCGCAACGACGAGCAGCCGTTGTGCGGGCGGCGGGTCGGCCGGTCGCGGTGGGGGCGGGGCGAGATCCGGCCGGCGGGCGACCGCCGCCGGGCTGGCCCAAAGGAGGCCGAGGTCGGGGTGGGCGGAGAACGCGGCGACATCGTCGGCCCGCAGCCGGCCGGTCGGGTCGAAGGTCCGGGCGATGCGGTCGGGCCCGAGCCGGGAGTCGGGGACCGAGAGGTGGAACGGGTTCGACAGCGCGAGGTAGCGCCCGGCGATCACCGGCACGAACCCGATGAGCTCGCCGGCGACCGCTATGCGGTGGACGAGCGCCCAGTCGTCCACGTGCTCGATGACCGGGTCCTCGGGCCAGCCGCCGAGCCGGCGCATCACGTCGACGTCGACCACCGCCATCGTGTCGATGTAGTTGGAGCGCAGCCACGGCTCGGACACCGGCTCGTTCGACATCACGCCGAGGCCGTTGCCCTCGAGGTCGACCTTCATCACCGTGCCGTAGGTGAACGCGGCGTCGTAGCGCCGCGCGATCTCGTACACCGCGGCGACCCCGCTCGGCACGGCGGTGTTGTCCGCGTCGAGCTGGAACGCGTGGCTGGTGCCGACCGCGTGCAGCAGTGCGTTGCGAGCGCGGGCGAGCCCGAGGTTGGTCGCCGCGTGGATCACGCGGATGCGGCCGTCGCGCGCCGCCCACTCGTCGGCGACCGCGCCGGACGCATCCGAGGAGCGGTCGTCGAGCACGAGCAGCTCACCGGCGTGCGTCGGATCGAGGTGATCGAGCAGCGCCAAGCCCGAGGCGAGGGCGGTGGGCAGGAGGTCGGCGTGGTTCCAGCAGATCGTGAAGACGCTGAGGCCGGGGCGCAGCGCGGGAGCGGGACCGAGCTCGCCGCGCAGGCGGGCGAGCTCGGCGTTGCGCGCCGGCGTGGCGACGACCCGCTGCAGGACCTGCGCGTGGCCGGCGATCGATGCGTCGAGCGCGTCGAGCCGGGTCGCGGCGTCGGCGTCACCGACACGGTCGCCGGCGGAGATGCGGGCCTCGAGCTGCTCGAGCCGCGCCGCGACCGCGTCGAGGCGCTCCATGGTGACCCGCAGCGCCTCGTTGACCGTCTCCTGGTTCGCGTAGAGCCACTCGATGCGCGACGGCGCCGCCTTCGCGCGCCCGGCCAGGTCGCGGGCCCGGCGGGCGGGCCCCGAGCGCTCCTCAGCCACGGTTGACCAGCCCGCCGGCCACGGCCAGGACGAGGTCGCGCTCGGCCGAGCCGGCCAGCACCACGTCGGCAACGTCCCGCAGCAGCTCGTCGGTCGATGCGGGATCGACCGCCGCCATGTCGTCGATGTCGACGACCAGCCGGGCGAGCGGGCCCGGGAGCCGCGGGCGCAGGAGCGAGGCCGGGCCCGGGGGCATCACCTGGAGCGGCAGGCAGCCGTGCTCGATGCTCTCGACGACCCGCAACGGGTCGAGGGTGCCGGCCGGCGTCCACCAGAGCCGGATGCGGGCCGCGTCGAGCAGGCGGCCGACGGCGGCCGGACCGAGCACGGGCGCGGTCGGATCGCCCCAGCCGATGCCGGCGAGGTAGCAGAGGCCGGGGCCCCAGAGGCGCTCGGCCCGTTCGGCCACCGCGGACGGCCACGGGTCGTTCCGCTGGAACTGGTCGGACAGGTCGGCCACCACCCAGGGAACGGTGCGGGCCGGGTGGGCGGCCAGGGCGGCCCGCACCGCGCGGTGCGTGCCGGCGGGCGGGCGCAGCGGCACCATGCCGGGCTCCCAGCCGATGACCAGCTCGGGCCCGTCGTCGGCCGGGTCGGCCCGTGCGGTGCTCGTCGCCAGGGCGTCGTTGACCCGGGCCCGCATGCTGTCGCCCGCGACGCCGACGGTCGGCGGGGCGACCAGCCGACGCTGCTCGCGGCCGCTCGGCAGGTGGCGCTCCCAGGCGGCCCGCAGCTCGCCCGGCGGGAGGTGGGCGAGCAGCTCGCGCACGAACGGGCTGTGATCGGGTCGGTCCGCGTACCGGACCGCCTCGGCGGTGAGCGGCCGGTCGAAGGTCGGGCAGCGCTCGAGCGCGCCGTTGATGTGCAGGCCGGTCATCGTGCGGAGGCACTTCGCGCAACGCCCGCAGTTGCGTGCCCCGCCGCCCTCCCAGCACACGAGGAGCGTGTCGAGCGCAGCCTGCTCGCGGGCGACGATCGCGATCTTGTCGGTGCGGTCGAGATCGGCCTGGTGGTGCACGAGCTCGGACGTCTCGCTGCTCCAGTTCGGGTCCAGGTCCGGGTGGCTGCCCCAGTCGCTCGGCACGCTCGGACCCAACGTGCTGGCCACGTAGACCTGGGCGAGCAGCGGGCGCAGCAGGAGGGCGAACCCGGCCAGGACCCCGCCGTTCGTGCGGGTCCAGTCGTCGAGCGGGTCGAGGAGCTCGCGGGCGTTGGTCGAGAGCACGACGAGGGTCAGACCGCGGCCGGCTGCGATCCGAGCGGTCTCGGCGAGCACCTCCGCCTGCGTGTCGAGGTCGCGGGGCAGCTCGATGTCGCGCACGGTGAGCAGGTGGGTCGGCCGCGGACCTTCGGCCTGCAGCGTGAGCAGGCTGGACCAGCTGTCGACCCCGCGCGAGAAGAACAGACCGACGCCCCGCCCCGGCGTCGCCGCGGCCGGCGTCCCCTCCGCGGCGGTGATCGACGGGACGTGCCACCCCCACCACCGGGCCATCGTCTCGACGTTGCGCCGCGCGCCGGCGAGCACCATCGGCGACACCGCCCCGTCCACGACGAGGTCCTCACCACCGGCTGCGGCGGCCACCGTGGCGATCGGGAGGAACGGCGTCGCGCTGACGTCGATCTCACCGACCAGCTCCCGGGGCACGCCCAGCTCGACGTCGATCGGGTCGCCGTGCGACGGCTCGAACCGGGCCGCGAGGACGGCCCGGTCGCCTCGCCGCGACACCGTCGGGGCGAGGACGCGCATGGGTGCGAAGCTACAGCCGCACCGGCTTGCGATAGCGGGAGCGGCGGTCGAGGAAGCGGCCGAGCAGGACGAGCAGCACCAGGACGGCGGCGACGACCACCGCGGCGACGGCGCCGTAGCGCACGAGCGTCGGCTTGATGCCGGACATCGCGCTGGTGTCGATAGCGGAGCCGTCCGGGAGCCGGGTGCCGCCGCCCGTGCCGCAGGCGCTGACCTCGGCCGTGTCGACGAAGGACTTCGGCTCGCCGCGTGCGCTCGCGCCGGTCGCCGCGTCGACGAGGGGCACCAGGTAGGAGTGGCCGACCTCGAGCTTCTCGGCGTTGTACCTCGTCGGGTAGCGGACCGTGATCCGGTGGCCGGGCACCTCGCCCGAGCGCACCCGGGTCACCGAGTACGTCACCTGGTCGTCGGTGATGGAGGTGACCTTGCCGACGAACATCACGTCGACCGGCCGGCTCGCGGTGCACGCGGTGGTGGGCGTGTCGCTCTCCTGCGCAGCCACCGGGGCGGCGGCCAGCGCCAGGAAGGCGATGGTGGCCACCACGAGCCACCTCGTGACCCGCTGCACGGCGGCGATCGTACGCTGGTCCGCCGTGACCCGGACGGCAGCCCACGATGCGGACGTGCTCGCGGTGACCGCGCTGCTCGGCCGCCCGCCCCGGGGGGACTTCGACGTGGTGGTCCGGGCGGCCGACGGCGCCCCGGTCGTCGTGCGCAACGCGCCGCTGCTCCGCGACGGCACGCCGATGCCCACCCGGTACTGGTTGGTCGGCGCCGGGGAGCGGGTCGCGGTCGGCCGGCTGGAGAGCATCGGCGGCGTCTCGGCCGCCGAGTCCGAGGTCGGCCTCGACGCGATCGCCGAGGCGCACCGTCGCTACGCAGCCGAGCGGGACGCGGCGATCCCCGCCGACCACGAGGGCCCTCGACCGACCGGCGGCGTCGGCGGTACCCGTCGTGGCGTCAAGTGCCTCCACGCCCACTACGCCTGGCACCTGGCCGGCGGCGACGATCCGGTCGGCCGGTGGGTCGCCGAGCGACTGGCGCGCGACTCGTGAGCGACGCCCGCGCCGCAGCGATCGACATCGGCACCAACTCGACCCGCCTCCTCGTCGCCGACCTGGACCCGGCGGGCAGTGGGGTGCCGGTGGCGGTCGAGCGGCTGATGCGGATCACCCGCCTCGGCCAGGGCGTCGACCGCGGCGGAGCGCTCCATCCCGACGCGGTCGACCGGACCGTGGCCGTGCTCGACGAGTACCGGGAGGTGATGGACCGGTTGGGGGTGACGGCCGGCGCCGTCCGCATGACCGCCACGTCCGCGGCGCGCGACGCGACCAACCGTGACGACTTCTTCGCCCGTGCGGAGGCGAGCATCGGCGTGCGGCCCGAGCTGCTGTCCGGTGACGACGAGGCGCGGGTGTCGTTCCTCGGCGCGACGACGGGCCTGGCGCCCGAGCGCGGGCCCTTCCTGGTCTTCGACCTCGGGGGCGGGTCGACCGAGTTCGCCTACGGCACCGACGAGGTCGAGGCGGCGCTGTCGCTCGACGTCGGCTGCGTGCGCCTCACCGAGCGGTTCATCGAGCACGACCCGCCCCAGCCCGAGGAGCTGCTCGCCGCGATCTCCTACACCGACTCATGGCTGGACGACGTCGACCGGACCATCCCGACGGCCGGCGACGCGACGACGGTCATCGGCCTGGCCGGCACGGTGTCGACCGTCGCCGCGGTCGAGATCGGCCTCGCCACCTACGACCGGTCGAAGGTCCACCACTTCGAGCTGACCCGGGCCGCGGCCGAGGACGTGTTCCGCACACTCGCCACCGAGTCCCGGGCCGATCGCATCCACAACCCGGGCCTCGAGGAGGCCCGGGCCGACGTGATCGTCGGCGGGTGCTGCGCGCTGGTGGCGATCATGCGCCACTTCGCCCTGGAGTCGATCCTCGTGTCCGAGGCCGACATCCTCGACGGGCTCGCTATGACCGTGTTGCGAGATCGGCGACCGTGACCGAGGCGAGCTTGGCCCGCAGCTCGGTCTCGAGCTGCTGCCAGAGGTCGCCGGTGACCTCCGAGCCCGGCACCGGCAGGGGCCGGCGGGCGTCGACCGCGTCGTAGACGTCGGCCACGCTGATCTCGCTCGCCGGCCGGGCCAGCCAGTAGCCGCCGGACGCACCTCGGTAGCTGTGCACGAGCCCGTGGTCGCGGAGCGCCACGAGCAGGGTGGACAGGAAGCGGGGGGAGAGGCCCTCCGCCTCGCAGACCTCGGTGAGCTTCACCGGTGTCTCGGGCGGTGCGGCGGCGAGCACCAGCAGGGCCCGCAGCGCATCGTCCACCCGGGCCGGGACGCGGAGCGACCGGACGCCGGGAGCTCCGGCGTCCGGTTCGCTGGTGAGGCTCATGCCCCGGCGACGTCGATCAGGCCGCGACGGCGGTTCACGTTCTTCTCGGCCACGTTGAAGATGGCGTCGACGATCACCCCGAAGATGAGGATCAACGTCATGGCGGCGTACATGTTGTTGTAGTCGCTGAACGTGCGGGCGTTGTCGACGAGACCGCCGATGCCGCCCTTGCCGATCGACGCACCGAGCAGCTCACCGGCCATGAGCGAACGCCATGCGAACGCCCAGCCCTGCTTGAGCCCGGACACGACCGCCGGCATCGACGCCGGGAACACCACCTGGCGCCACAGCTGGAACTTGTTGGCTCCGAGCACGCGGCCGGCCCGCAGCAGCAGCGGGTGCACCTGATCGGCGCCGGACATGATGCCGGCGGCGACCGACGGCGCGGCCCCGATGATGACGACGAACAGGATCGCGTTGTCGTTCAGGCCGAAGAGCACCAGCGCCGCTGGGTACCAGAGCACCGACGGCATGGTCTGCAGGCCCGTGATGAGCGAGGCCACGCCGGTGCGCAGCAGCTTGATCTGCGACAGTGTGGCGCCGACCACCGTGCCGATCAGCACCGCGGCGAGGTACCCGATCGCGGCGCGCTGGAGCGTCGCCGGGATCACGTCGGAGTGGAAGTACGTCCCGTCGGTCAGCGAGGTCCACAGCTGGCCGAGCACGACGCGCGGCCCGGGCAGGATGTGGTCCGACTTCCAGTTGCTGAGCGAGACGAGCTCCCAGCCGCCGATCACGAGGCCGATGGCGATGAGCTTCGGCCAGGTGGCGGACCAGGTGCGGGAGCCGAGGCTCTTCCGCTCGTGACCGGCGAGCTCGAGGGCGTCGAGGCCGGCGAGCTCACGGTCGATGTCGGCGGCCGACATCGTGTCGACAGCGCCGCTGCCGGACAGGGTCTCAGGCATGGCGGGCGACCTCCTCGCGAAGCTTGGCGGTGATCTCCGCCGACATGGCGGTGACCGTCGGGTCATCGATGCGGCGGGGCCGCGGGATGTCGTTCTTGAACTCGTGCGCCACCCGGCCCGGTCGGGACGAGAGGAGCACGACCCGGTCGGCGAGGCGAGCGGCCTCGCGAACGTTGTGGGTCACGAACAGGACGGTGAAGCTGCGGTCGGACCAGAGCCGCTCGAGCTCGTCGTGCAGCAGGTCGCGAGTCATGGCGTCGAGGGCGCCGAAGGGCTCGTCCATGAGGAGCACGTCGGCGTCCTGGGCGAAGGCCCGGGCCAGGGCGACCCGCTGGCGCATGCCGCCGGAGAGCTCGTGCGGGCGCTTCGGGCCGAAGTCCGCGAGGTGGACGCTGGCGAGCAGCTGCTCGACCCGGCCCTTGCGCTCCCGCTTCGGGGTGCCGCTGAGCTTCAGCGCCATCTCGATGTTCTGCGCCACCGTGAGCCAGGGGAAGAGCGCCGACTCCTGGAACATCAGGCCGGTGCGCCCGTTCACCTCGAGGTCGCCCGAGGTCGGGGTGTCGAGGCCGGCGACCAGGTTGAGCAGCGTGGACTTGCCGCAACCCGAGGCGCCGATGAGGCACACGAACTCGCCGACCTTGGCGTCGAGCGATACCCGGTCCAGGGCGTGGACGCCGGAGGAGCCGGAGCCGAACACCTTGGACACCGACGTGATCTGGACGGCGGTGGCCGCCGCCGGCTGCGAGATGCTCGCAGCCGACGGGACCTTTCCGTCAGGGGATGTGCCGTTCGAGGACATGGTCAGGCGGTCAAGCATCGGAGTACGTCTTCTCACCCTTGGCCTTCAAGGCGCTGTTGAGAGCGGTGAGGTCGTAGATGCCCTTGATGTCGTTGCTGTCGAGCAGGTCGACCGAGACGGCCTGGTCCGCCGCGCCCTGGAGGGCGTCGGGCAGCGGGTCGTTGGTGAAGGTGAGCTGCTTCCAGGCGCTGTCCATGACCTCGGTCGAGAGGTCCTTGCCGGTCAGGCCCTTGATCTCCGAGTTGGTGAGGGTCTTCGCCTCGTCGGAGTTCTTGTTGACCCAGTCGTTGGCATCGACCTGGCCCTTGAGGAGCAGCTTCACGACATCGGGGTGATCATCAAGGAACTTCTTCGACACGACGAGCACGGTCGTGAGGAACTTGCCCTGCGGCCAGATGTCGGCCTCGTTGACGAGCACGTGGCCCTTGCCCTCGATCACGAGGCGGCTGGCCCACGGCTCGGGCACCCAGGCGCCGTCGATGCTGCCGCCGACGAAGGCGTCGAGGGTCGAGCTGTTCTCCTGCGGGGCGATCTTCACGTCGCCGCCGCCGTTGGCGTCGGTCTTGTAGCCCTGCTTCTTCAGCCAGGCCCGCAGCGAGATGTCCTGCGTGTTGCCGAGCTTCGGCGACGACAGGGTCTTGCCCCTGAGGTCCTTGGCCGACTTGATGTCCTTGCTCACGACCAGGGAGGCGCCGCCGTAGGCCGCACCCGAGACGATGCGGATCGCCTCGCCCTTGGACTTCTGGAACAGGTTGATCGACGGACCCGAACCGATGTAGGTGGCGTCGATGGCGCCGGCGCTCAGGGCCTCGGAGGCCTCGGTGCCGTCCTTGAAGGTCTTGGTCTCGAGCTTGTTCGAGCCGAGGTCCTTCTTGAAGATGCCCTTCTTCACCCCGACCAGCGCCGTGGCGTGGGTGACGTTGGGGAAGTAGCCGAGACGCAGGGTGACCCCGCCGCCGCCCGAGCCACTTCCGCTGTCGGACTTGTTGTCGTCTCCGCACGCCGCCGTGAGCACGACCAGCGCAGCCAGCACCGTCAAGGCCAGCAGCCGGATTCCACGAGTTGCCTTCACTTGCCCTCCCGTGGGGCCGGTCCCACCGGGCCGCCCCATCTCTTGCTTGTTGGTTTTGTTCACCTGTTCTATAGGAAATAGAGCACTCAGCGCAACCGGGTCGTTCGACCCAGGGCCTCCGTCGTCACGCAGGGTGACCAGCGAACCGGGTCCGAGCAGCCCTCTAGTGTGCGGAAGTGGCCGTCACCGATCCCGCGACGCACCCCGTCGTGTGGCGTCCGCACCTCGACGGCACGACCGTCGTCGAGCGGTTCATGCAGGGTCACGGGATCGACGCATTCGACGACCTGCTGCGCCGCTCGATCGACGAGCCGGCGTGGTTCTGGGACGAGGTCGTCCGGTTCCTCGGCCTGCCCTACGACCAGCCCTACGACCAGGTGATGGACACCTCGGCCGGCATCCCGTGGACCACCTGGTTCCGGGGCGGCACGACCAACGCGGCCGCGGCCTGCGTCGACCGCTGGGCCGCGGCCACGCCCGACACCACCGCCATCGTGTGGGAGGGCGAGGACGGCGAGGTCCGCGAGCTCACCTACCGGCGGCTGCGCGAGCACGTCGACGCGCTCGCCGCGCTGCTCGAGCGCCACGGCGTGGGCGAGGGTGACGTGGTCGGGATCTTTCTGCCGATGGTCCCCGAGGTCGTCGTCACGACGATGGCGGTGGCCAAGATCGGCGCGATCTTCCTCCCGCTCTTCTCCGGGTACGGCGCCGAGGCGGTGGCGGTGCGCTTGCAGGACGCAGGGGCCAAGGCGCTGGTCACGGCGGACGGGTTCCTGCGCCGCGGCAGCCGCATCGACATGGAGTCGGTGGCCCGGGCCGCCGCCGCGGAGGTCGACACCCTCGAGACGGTCGTCGTCGTGCCCCGGCTGGCACGCCTGCCCGAGGTCGAGATGTCGGAGCTGATCGACGACCTCAACGCCTACCGGGTGCTGCTGTACCCCGAGCACCCGCACCCCCACGAACACCCGACCCGCATGGTCGACAGCGAGCACCCGCTGTTCATCGCCTACACGTCGGGCACGACCGGCCGGCCGAAGGGCTCGGTCCACGTGCACGGCGGCTTCGTCGCGAAGATCGCGGAGGAGGTCGCCTTCCAGTTCGACGTGCAGGCGCGCGACCGGCTCTTCTGGTTCGCCGACTTCGGTTGGATCATGGGTCCCTGGGAGATCTTCGGTGGGCTGGCCAACGGCGCGACCGTGTGCCTCTACGAAGGCGCGCCGGACTGGCCCGAGCCCGACCGGCTGTGGGCCTACGTCGAGCGCCACCAGGTCAGCGTGCTCGGCATCTCGCCGACGCTCATCCGCGCGCTCATGGCCCACGGCGCAGACGCGGTCGGCCGCCACGACCTGGGCCACCTGCGCATCCTCGGCTCGACCGGCGAGCCGTGGAACGAGGACCCGTGGCACTGGTACTTCCAGGTCGTCGGGGGTGGGCGCTGCCCGGTCATCAACATCTCGGGCGGCACCGAGGTCGGCGCCTGCTTCCTCTCGCC
>JAFBAD010000334.1 GCA_019247975.1 Acidimicrobiia bacterium | reverse complement strand
AGCGGCGGCCGGCGCTGAAGCGCTTCATGGCGGTGACGCGACGGGGCTACCAGGCGGCGATGCGCGATCCCGGTGCCGCGGCCGACGCGCTGATCCACGCGGTACCGGAGGTCGACCCGAAGCTCGTGCGGGCCAGTGCGACGTACCTGGCGACCCGCTACGCGGACGACCCGGCTGAGTGGGGCCGGCAGCAGAGGGCGGTCTGGACGCGCTTCGCGGCGTTCCTGCAGGAGGCCGGCATGGTCGACGGCAAGGTGGACGTCGACTCGGCGTTCACCAACGACCTGTTGTGAGCGACGGGCACATCGCGCTCGCCGGGCTCGGGCACCGGTTCGACAACGGCCTCGTGGCGCTGCGGGAGGTCGACCTCGCGGTCGCGCCCGGCGAGTTCGTGAGCATCGTCGGGCCGAGCGGCTGCGGGAAGAGCACCATCCTGCGGATCCTGGCCGGCGTGCTCGCTCCGAGCGCCGGGCAGGTGTCGATCGACGGTGTCGACGTGCGGGGCCGGCCGGGGTCGGCCGCGTACATGGCGCAGAAGGATCTGCTGCTGCCGTGGCGGCGGGCCATCGACAACGCGGTGCTGGGCAGCGAGCTCGACCGGACCGACGAGGCGGCGGCCCGGGAGCGGGCGCTCGCCTGGTTCGAGCGCTTCGGGCTGGCCGGCTTCGAGCGGGCGTGGCCCCACGAGCTCAGCGGAGGCATGCGGCAACGGCTCGCGCTGCTGCGCACGTTCCTCTTCCGCCGTGATGTGCTGCTGCTCGACGAGCCCTTCGGTGCGCTCGACGCGATCACCCGGCAGGACATGGTCACGTGGCTCGCAGAGGTGTGGGCGGCCGACCGGCGGACCGCTCTGCTCGTAACCCACGACGTGGAGGAGGCGCTACTCCTCTCGGACCGGGTCGAGGTGATGTCCGGACGGCCCGGGACGATCATCGACTCGGTCGCAGTGCCGCTCGAGCGTCCCCGTCCGGCCGAGCTGGTCACCGAGCCCGAGTTCGTCGCGCTGCGGGCCCGCATCCTGCGGTCCCTGCGCTCGGGGCACGCGCTGGCACACTGATCGGTCGTGGACGTCACCGCCGAGCTCGACGCGGCCTGCCCGCCCGAGGCGCTGTTCGCGTGGGTCGAGGACCTGGGTCGGTACCCGGCGTGGCTCGACATCGTCCCGCGCGCCGAGCCGGACGACGGACCGGCGGAAGGCGACGGGCGGCCGGCGTGGTCGGTCGATCTGCGCGGACGGCTCGGGCCGCTGGCCCGGTCCAAGCGCCTGCGCATGGTGCGCACCGTGCACGAAGCTCCGAACGTCGTGGTCTTCGAACGGGAGGAGCGCGACGGCCGGTCGCACGCCGCCTGGGTGCTCCGAGCCGAGGTCGCGCCGCTCGACTCCCCGGACCACGACGGCGAGCCGCGCAGCCGCCTGACCATGCACCTCCACTACGGCGGCGGTCTGTGGGGTCCGGTGCTCGAACGGGTCCTCGGCGACGAGATCGAGCGTTCGCGACCGCGTCTCGTGCGCGCGATCACCGGCGACCGTGCCGGCGGCTGACGGGTACGGCGCCCGCTGGGACGGGTCCGGGACCGAGGTCCGGGTCCATGCCCCTGCCGTCGAGCGGGTGGAACTGTGCGGACGCGACGGTGACGAGTGGCGGATCGACCTCGGGGCGGGCGACGGAGGTTGGTGGTCGGTCCGCACCGAACAGCTCGCGCCGGGGGACCGGTACGGGTTGCGGGCGCACGGTCCTCGACACAACCCGAACCGCCTGCTGCTCGACCCGGCCGCCCGGGCGGTGTCCGGCGTCATCGACTGGGAGGCGGGCCGGTTCGACGACCCCGGTTGGGACTCGGCTGGCGCGGTGCCGTGGTCGGTCGTCGTGGACCCGACCTTCGACTGGACCGGAGACCGGCTCCCGCGGGTGGCGGCGGGGGAGACCGTCGTCTACGAGGCCAACGTCCGCTCGCTGACCGCGCTCCACCCGAGCGTGCCGCCCGAGCAGCGGGGCACGTACCTGGGTCTCGCCCACCCGGCGGTCGTCGACCACCTGCTCGATCTCGGTGTCACCACGGTCGAGCTGCTCCCGGTGCACCACTTCGTCGACACCCGGGCGCTCTGGTCGCGCGGGCTGCGCAACCTCTGGGGGTACGACCCGATCGCCTGGTTCGCGCCGCACGCGGGCTACGCGACCGGCGACCGCGGCGAGCAGGTCCGTGCGTGCAAGACCATGGTGCGGACGCTGCACGACGCGGGCCTCGAGGTGGTCATCGACGTCGTGTTCAACCACACGGGGGAGTACGACCGCGCCGGTCCGACCGTGTGCTGCCGGGGATGGGACGACGAGGGCTGGTACCGGCACCAAGCCAACGGCTCCTACGAGGACACGACGGGCTGCCGGCACTCGGTCGATCTGCGACCGGACGCGAACCGTGCGCTCGTCCTCGCCGCGCTGCGCTGCTGGGCCGACGAGCTCCATGTCGACGGCTTCCGCTTCGACCTGGCCACGACGTTGCTGCGAGGTGACGACGGCGTCGACCTGGCCGCGCCGTTCCTCGCGGAAGTCGCCGCCGACCCGGTGCTCGCGGACCGCAAGCTGATCGCCGAGCCGTGGGACGCTGCACCTGATGGGTACCGGGTCGGCGGCTTCCCGCCGCCCTGGGCCGAGTGGAACGACCGCTTCCGCAACACCGTGCGCGACACGTGGCGTGGTGCCACCCCGACCCGGCAGGACCTGGCCACCCGCCTGGCCGGCAGCGCGGATCTGTTCGGGTCGACCCGCACGCCGTCGGCGTCGGTCAACTTCGTGACCGCGCACGACGGGTTCACCCTCGCCGACCTCGTCGCCTACGAGCACAAGCGCAACGACGCCAACGGCGAGGGCGGTGCCGACGGCACCGACGACAACCGGTCCTGGAACTGCGGGGCCGAGGGCCCGACCGACGACCCGGATGTGCGCGCGCTGCGGGCCCGCCAGCAGCGGAACCTCCTGACGACCCTGCTCGTCGCGCGCGGCACACCGATGCTCGTGGCCGGCGACGAGCTCGGCCGGACGCAGCAGGGCAACAACAACGCGTACGCGCAGGACAACGAGGTGTCGTGGGTCGACTGGGCGGCGGCCGACGAGGACCTGCTCGCGTTCACCCGCCGGCTGCTCGGCGTCCGCCGCCGCCGCCCGTCGCTGCGGGGCGACGCGTGGCTGACCGATGAGGACGTGACCTGGCGATCGGTCGAGGGCCAGCGGCTCGACGCGGACGCCTGGAGTGACGGCGAGCCCGCGCTGGTGATGGCCTACGAAGACGTGGTCGTCGCCCTGAACCCGGGCGCCGACGACCGCGAGCTGCGGGTGCCGGAGGGCACCGGCTGGGAGGTCGTCGTCGACACCACCACGCCCGACGGCGCGCCGTCCGCCCCGCTGGCCGGCCCGACCATCGCCCTGCCCGCCCGCTCCGCCCTCATCCTCGCCCGCTGAACCGGGGGGTCAGGGGTGGCGGACGCGGGCGGTCCAGCGGGGGCCGTGCTGCTCGAGGACGACGGGCACGCCGAAGCAGTCCGAGAGGGACGTCTCGCCGACGACGTCGGCGACGGGTCCGGCGGTGATGACCTTGCCCTGCCGCATCAGCAGCGCGTGGGTGAAGCCGTCGGCGATCTCCTCGACGTGGTGGGTGACGAGGATGGTGGGCGGCGTGGCCGGGTCGGTGGCGATGTCACCCAGCCGGCCGACCAGGTCGTCCCGGGCGGCGATGTCGAGGCCGGCCGCTGGCTCGTCGAGCAGCAGCAGACCCGGATCGGTCATCAGCGTGCGGGCCAGCTGCACCCGCTGGCGCTCGCCGGAGGACAGCGTGCCGAAGCGGCGCTCGGCCAGCGACCTGACACCGAGGCGGTCGAGCAGGCCGATCGCCCGTTCCTGGTCCGCGGCCGTGTACGTGTGCCACCACGGCTCGAGCGCGCCGTAGCGCGCGGTCACCACGACCTCGCGCGCGGACAGGTCAGCGCGCAGCAGATCGGCGAACGCCTGGCTCACGAGGCCGATGCGGGCCCGCAGCGTCCGCACGTCGCATCGCCCCAGCTCCTCACCGAGCACGCGGACCGTGCCGCGTGAAGGATGCAGGTAGAGCGACGCGATGCGCAGCAGCGTGGTCTTGCCGCAACCGTTCGGTCCGAGCACGACCCACCGCTCGTCCGGCTGGACCGCCCAGTCGATGCCGTCGAGGAGCGCGCGCTCGTCACGCTCCACCGCGACGCCGACGAGCTCGAGCGCAGGCTGCGTCAACGGGCCGTGATCGGGATGTGGAGCAGGTGGGGTCGGCCCCGGTCGAGCGCCGTCTTCACGACCTCGGTGATGTCGTCGGTCGCGTCGACCCGAGAACCGTCGACGCCCATCGACGCCGCGAGCTCGACGAAGTCGACCGCCGGATCGCCGAGGTCCATCGCCACGAACCGCTCGTGCTCGACCGACGTGCCGCTCATGCCGCGCAGCAGGTTCTTGAGGATGAGGTACTGGCCGTTGTCGACGACCGCGAACACGACCGGCAGCTGCTCCCGGGCCGCCGTCCAGAGCGCCTGCGGCGAGTACATCGTCGAGCCGTCGCCCACGACGCAGAGCGCCGGGCTGCGCCCACCGGCCAGGGACACCCCGAGCGCGACCGGCATGCCCCAACCGAGGCCTCCGCCGCGGTTGAAGAAGTACGTGTCCGGGGTCGCCTCGTGGTGGAAGCCGCGCACGTAGACGCCGGTCGTGATGGCCTCGTCGACCACCGGCGTGCCCGGCGGCAGGGCCCGCAGCAGCGCGTGGGCGGCGGCCATCGGCGCCATCGGCGCGGGTCCGTAGCGCGCCCGCGCGGTCGCCTCGCGGGTCTCGCGCTCGGCGCCGGCGCGCTGCTCGGCGGCGGCTCGGTCGACCGCCAGGTCCCACACGCCCTCGAGCCGGCCGTGGACCTCATGCAGCAGCGCGGTGAGCGTCGCCTTCGGGTCGCCGACCGCGCCGTGCAGCACCGGGTGGGCACGAGCCACCGGCTCGGGCGCGGGCGCGAGGTGGACCAGCTCGGTGCCGGGCTCGAGCGGCGGCCCATCGGTGCGCGGGTAGACCATGAACGCCTGACCACCGACCAGGAACACCCGCCGGTACGGCGCGAGGGCCGAGCGGATCGCGGCGGTCGACGGCCCGAGCATCCCGGCCCACTGCGGGTGGCTCGGTGGGAAGGGCGATCGCCCGTACAGCGGGCTGCCGAAGACCGGTGCTCCGAGCGCGTCGGCCAGCTCGACCAGGGCGCCGACCGCACCGGATTGCGCGACCTCGTCGCCGGCCACGATCGCGAGCTGACCGTGCTCGGGTTCGGTCAGGAGCTGCGCCAGCCGCGCGAGGTCGGCGGCCACGACGCGCGTGTCGACCTCCGACCTCGGTGGGACCGGCGCCTCGACCGGGCGGTCGAGGTGGTCCATGCGCATGGACACGAAGACCGGACCGCTCGGCGGCGCGGCTGCGTCCTTGAAGGCGCGCCGGAGGATCGTGCCGAGCTCGTCGGGAGACCGGACCTCGTGGGTCCACTTGCTGACCGCGCCGGCCAGACCGACGAGGTCGCCGGAGAGCAGCGGGTCGTCGACCAGGTGGCGCTCGTCCTGCTGCCCGGCGGTGACGACGAGCGGCGTGCCGTTCGCCTTCGCGTTGGTGAGGTTGCCGATCGCGTTGCCGAGACCGGCCGCGGTGTGCAGGTTGAGGAACGCCGGACGGCCGGTCGTCTGGGCGTACCCGTCGGCCATGCCGACCGCCGTCGCCTCCTGCAGCGCGAGCACGTAGCGGATGTCGTCCACGCCGGCGAGGGCGTCGATCAGCGGGAGCTCGGTGCTGCCGGGGTTGCCGAACACGTGGGTGACGCCTTCGGTCCGCAGGACCTCGAGCAGGACGTCACGACCGCGGGCGGGCACCGCGATGACCGTACCGGCGGTCGCTACGCTCGATCCTCACCGGCCATGAAGCGACGCCAGCCATAGGTACTGCGCTCGGGCTCGCGGCCGTCGCCCTGCTCGTCCTGGCCACCGCGTTCTTCGTCGCGGCGGAGTTCGCCATCGTGGCGACGGACCGGAGCCGGCTGGAGGTGCGTGCGGCGGACGGCAGCCGGGGAGCGCGCGTCGCGCTGTCGCTGCACCGCCGGCTCTCCTACCACCTGTCCGGCGCGCAGCTCGGGCTGACGGTCGTGTCGCTGCTGCTCGGCTTCGTCGCCGAACCGACGATCGCCCAGGCCATCGAACCGGCGCTCGACGGTTTCATGGGCGACCGGACCGCCCGGGCCGTCTCGGTGGCGATCGCGCTCGCGCTGGCCACGTTCCTGAGCATGGTCCTGGGCGAGCTCGTGCCGAAGAACGTGGTGCTGGCCCGACCGGATGCCGCGGCAGTGCGGCTGGCCCGACCGCTGCGGATCTTCAGCGTCGCCCTGCACCCGGTCATCGTCCTGTCGAACGGGACGGCTGACCGCATCCTGCGGATGTTCGGCGTCGAACCGGTCGAGGAGGTGGGCGCAGCCAAGACGATCGAGGATCTCGCGCAGCTGGTCCGCTCGTCGGGGCAGGAAGGCACGCTTGCGGGGGAGCGGGCTGCGCTCCTCGACCGCTCGATCCGCTTCGGCGAGAAGATGGTCGCGGACGCACTCGTGCCGCGGGTGCAGGTCGAGGCGCTGCCGGCCGACGCGCTCCTCACCGATCTGGTCGCAGCATCGACGCGGACCGGGCACTCCCGGTTCCCGGTGTTCGAGGAGGACCTCGACGACGTCGTCGGCGTCGTCCACGTGAAGGACGTGCTGCGGGTGCCGGCTGCGGACCGGGCCACGACGCGCGTCGACGAGCTCATGGCCGAGCCGATCGCGGTGCCCGAGACCCGGTCGCTCGAGCGGCTGTTCGCCGACCTCCGCCAGACCGGCCGGCAGCTGGCGATCGTCGTCGACGAGCACGGCGGTCTGGCCGGCATCGTCACCCTCGAGGATCTCATCGAGGAGATCGTCGGTGAGATCGACGACGAGTACGACCCGGTCACCACCACCGTCCGCTTCGACGAGGCGAGCGAGTCGTGGGAGCTGGCCGGCACGCTCCACCCCGACGAGGTCCGGGCGGCGTGCGGGTACGACATCCCCGACGGCGAGTACGACACCCTCGCGGGGTTCGTGCTCGACCGGCTCGGCCACATCCCGCACGCGGGCGAGGTGATCACCGAGGACGGGTGGCGGTTCGAGGTCACCGCCATGGACCGCCACCGCATCGCGTCCGTGCTGGTGCGGGTGCAACCCGGCGGCCTGCCCGCGAGGAAGCCATGACCGGCTGGTACCTCGCGGCGGCGGTCGTGCTCCTGCTGGCGAACGCCTTCTTCGTGGCGATCGAGTTCGCGTTCGTCACCAGCCGGCGGGAGCGCCTGGAACCGCTCGCCGCCGAGGGCCGCCGCAGCGCGACCGTCGCGCTCGGCTCGATGCGCCGCCTGTCGCTGCAGCTCGCCGGCGCGCAGCTCGGCATCACCATGGCCTCGCTCGGGCTCGGCTTCGTGGCCGAACCGGCGGTCGGTCACGTCCTCGAGTCGTGGCTCGGGCCAATCGACCTCCCCGACTCGGTGGAGCGGGGCATCGCGTTCGCCGTGGCGCTGCTCGTCGTGACCTTCCTCCACCTCGTGATCGGCGAGATGGTCCCGAAGAACCTGGCCATCGCGGGGCCCGAGCGCACGGTCCTTGCGCTGGCCCTGCCGAACCGGCTCTACGTGACCGCGTTCGGGCCGATCATCCGCTTCCTCGACGCGGTCGCCAACCGGGTCGTCCGGCTCCTCGGCCTCGATCCCAAGGCGGAGCTGGCCTCGGCCCACACGCCCGAGGAGCTGGCTGCGATCCTCGCCCAGTCCCGCCGGGAGGGGACGATCGCCGGGTCGCAGGCGGACCTGCTCTCCGGCGCGCTCGACCTGGCCGAGCGGCCGGTGCGCGAGGTGATGGTGCCCCGGGACCGCATCGTGGCGGTGACGCTCCGCACCCGCATGAGCGACGTCGAGCGGCTCGTGCGCGAGCGGGGCCACTCGCGGCTGCCGGTCCTCGGTCGGGGCCTCGACGACGTCGTCGGCTTCGTGCACGTGAAGGACCTGCTCCGCTCGACCGGCGGCGAGCGCGACCCGATCTCGCTGCGGCGGTTGCGGCGCATGCTGGCCGTCCATCAGGACACAGCGCTGGCCGACGTCCTCGTGCGCATGCAGAGCTCGCGGCTGCACCTGGCCACCGTGGTCGACGACGAGGGCGGCACTGCCGGGCTGGTGTCACTGGAGGACGTGCTGGAGTCGATGGTCGGCGACATCCGGGACGAGTCCGACCGCGCCGCGGTCGAAAGAGGCTCGCGGTGAGGCCCCAACTACAGTGCCTCCGATGCGCATAGGGGTGCTCGGAGCGACCGGGCCGGCGGGAAGCTCGCTGGCCGCCCGGTTGGCGTCGGTGGGGTTCGAGGTCGTGCTGGGATCCCGGTCCAAGTACAAGGCCCTGGAGGTCCGGGACCGGCTCTGCGAGCGGTGGGAGGGACGCGACCTCGCGATCGAGGCTGCGGACAACAAGGGCGCGGCCCAGGCCGACCTCGTCGTCATCGCCACCCCCTGGGACGCAGCGGCCGCGACCGCCCACTCGGTGGCCGGGCCGCTGGCGGGCAAGGTCGTGATCTCCATGGCCAACGCCCTCGCCAAGGTCGGCCACGAGTTCCAGCCGCTCGTGCCGCCCCGAGGTTCGGTGGCGGCCAGCGTGCAGGCCGCGGTGCCGCGCTCACGGGTGGCGGCCGCCTTCCACCACGTGCCGGCCAAGGAGCTCGGCGACATCGACAACCCGGTCGAGAGCGACGTGCTGGTCTGCTCCGACCACAAGGACGCCACCGAGACCACCCTCGAGATCGTCAACAAGATCCCCGGCCTGCGGGGCCTCGACTCGGGTGAGCTGTCGAACGCGGCGCCGATCGAGGCGTTCGCCGCGGTGCTGCTGCAGGTGAACGTCCGCTACCGGACGCGCGTCGCGCTGCGCTTCACGGGCATCCCCGAGTGACCGAAGGCGCCGCGCGCCGATGAGCTCGTCCATGCGGCTCTACGACACCGCCCGTCGCGAGGTGGTGCCGTTCGAGCCCGGCCCGGTGGTGACGATGTACACGTGCGGCATCACGCCGTACGACGCGACGCACATCGGCCACGCGGCCGTCTACCTCACCTACGACGTGCTGCAGCGCCGTCTGCGCGACCTCGGTCACGACACGAAGGTGGTCCGGAACATCACGGATGTGGACGACGACCTCCTGCGCAAGGCCCGCGAGCTCGGCGTGCACTACCTCGACCTGGCAGCCGCGGAGACCGCTCGCTTCGACGACGACATGGCGGCGCTCGAGCTGCTGCCGTGCTGGTCGGAGCCGCGGGCCACGTCGGCCATCGCCGACATCCGCGGGTTCATCGGCATGGTGCTCGACCGCGGCCACGCGTACGAGAGCGGGGGCGCCGTCTACTTCGACGTGTCCTCGTACCCGCGCTTCGGCCAGGTCAGCCACTACGAGCGCGACGAGATGCTCCAGCTCGCCAAGGAGCGGGGTGGCAACCCCGACGACCCGAACAAGCGCGACCCGCTCGACTTCGTGCTCTGGCAGCCCTCGGCCCCCGACGAACCGGCGTGGGAGTCGCTCTGGGGCCCCGGCCGTCCGGGCTGGCACATCGAGTGCTCGGCCCTCGCGCTGCGCGAGCTCGGCACCACCATCGACCTCCACGGCGGCGGCTCGGACCTGATCTTCCCGCACCACGAGTGCGAGGCCGCGCAGAGCGAGTCGGCCACGGGCGAGACGTTCGTGCGCCACTGGATGCACCAGGCGATGGTCCGCATGGACGGCGAGAAGATGTCGAAGTCGCTCGGCAACCTCGTCTTCGTCAGCGACCTGCGCAAGGAGTGGGACACCCGGGCGATCCGCCTGGCGGTCGTGGCCCACCACTACCGGACCCCGTGGGAGTGGGACGACGCGATCATGCCGGCCGCCGCCCAGCGGCTCGACGCGTGGGTCGGAGCGGGGGAGGGTGACGCGGCGCTGGCCGAGGTGCGCGAGCGCCTCGACGACGACCTCGACACGCCCGGTGCGGTGGCCGCGGTCGACGCGGCGGTCGCCGCCGGCCAGGGCGTCAGCCAGGCCGCCGGCCTCCTCGGCGTCAAGGTGGTCTGAGTCCATAGAGTGCACGGCGTGACCGATCGCGACGTGGGGCAGCTCTACGACGTCGCCATGAAGGTCATCGGTCCGGTCTTCCGGACCAGCTGGAAGCTGGAGATCGACGGCGCCGACCGGGTGCCGGAGTCGGGCGGCGCCATCATCTGCCCGAACCACACGTCGGTCCTCGACTCGTTCTTCCTGCCCCTCGCCCTGCCGAGGCGGATCACGTACGTCGGCAAGGCCGAGTACATGGACGACTGGAAGACGAAGTACCTCTTCCCGGCGCTCGGCATGATCCCGATCGACCGCTCCGGCGGCAACGCCAGCGAGGCGGCGCTCAACGCGGCCCAGCAGGTGCTCGAGCGGGGCGAGCTGTTCGGCATCTACCCCGAGGGCACGAGGAGCCGGTCGGGCCAGCTGCACCGCGGCCACACCGGCCCGGCCCGGCTCGCCCTGCGCACCGGCGCGCCGATCATCCCGGTCGGGATCCAGGGCGCGCGCGAGGTCATGCCGCCGGACGCCAAGGTCCCGAAGCTGCGGCTGCCGGTCAAGGTGCGCTTCGGCCGTCCGATCAACGCGCACCACTACGAGGACCGGGGCGACGACCGGCTGCGGCTGCGCCAGATCATCGACGAGGTGATGTACGAGATCCGCGAGCTCTCGGGCCAGGACTACGTCGACGAGTACGCGACCAAGAAAGCCGAGTCGATCCCGACGGAGACCGCGCACATCCCCGAGTCGGTCGAGGCGGCCAGCGGCAACGGCCACGCGGCACTTCGCCGCAGCTCCGCGGAGGTCCTCGGCACGGTCTGAGGAATGCGGCCGAGGCGGTGGTGCGGCGGCCGTACGATCGACGGATGGCCGACATCACGATCACGCTCCCGGACGGTTCCGCGCGCCAGGTGGCGCCCGGGACCACCGCCGGCGAGCTGGCGGCGGCCATCGGTCAGCGGTTGGCGGACGCAGCCGTGATCGCCGACGTGAACGGCGTCGAGCGCGACCTCGTCTGGCCGCTCTCCGACGGCGACGCGGTCTCGATCATCACGGCCGACTCGCCACGCGGGCTCTACACGCTCCGGCACTCGACGGCCCACGTGCTCGCCCAGGCGGTCCTCGACCTCTTCCCGCGCGCGACGTTCGCCATCGGCCCGCCGATCGAGGACGGCTTCTACTACGACTTCCAGCTGCCGCCGGGTCCTGACGGCAAGCCGGGCACGTTCACCCCCGACGACCTCGAGCGGATCGATGTCCGCATGCGCGAGATCATCAAGGAGCGCCAGCCGTTCGTCCGCGACGAGATCCCCGACGACGACGCCCGCAAGATCTTCGCAGACCACCCCTTCAAGCTCGAGATCATCGACGGCGAGGCCGACGATCCGACGTCCGCGACCGAAGCCGGGCTCGTGCGCACGTACGAGAACCCGAGCGAGGCGAAGGGCGCACGCGGCGAGGCCAGCTTCATCGACCTGTGTCGCGGGCCGCACGTCCCGCACACGAAGCGGCTCGGCCACTTCAAGCTGATGCGGGTGGCCGGCGCGTACTGGCGGGGCGACGAGCACAAGCCGATGCTGCAGCGCATCTACGGCACGGCGTGGGCGACGAAGAAGGATCTCGACGCCCACCTCGTCCGGCTCGAGGAAGCAGCGAAGCGCGATCACCGCAAGCTGGGCGTCGAGCTCGACCTGTTCTCGTTCCCCGAGGAGGTCGGCTCCGGCCTCGCGGTGTTCCACCCGAAGGGCGGCACGGTCCGCCGCCTGATGGAGGACTACTCCCGGATGCGGCACGCCGAGTCCGGCTACGAGTTCGTCAACTCGCCGCACATCTCGAAGGCCGACCTCTTCCAGACCTCGGGCCACCTGGACTGGTACGCCGACGGGATGTACCCGCCGATGACGCTCGACGACGAGCACGGCGAGGGCGCGACGTACTACCTCAAGCCGATGAACTGCCCGTTCCACACGCTCATCTACCGGAGCCGGTTGCGGTCCTACCGGGAGCTGCCGCTGCGGCTCTTCGAGTTCGGCGCGGTGTACCGCTACGAGAAGTCGGGCGTGGTGCAGGGCCTCACGCGGGCACGCGGGTTCACGCAGGACGACGCCCACATCTACTGCACGAAGGAGCAGGCGCCCGAGGAGCTCGCGTCGCTGCTCAACTTCGTGCTCGACCTGCTCCGTGACTATGGCCTCGACGACTTCTACCTCGAGCTGTCGACCCGTCCCGAGGAGAAGGTGGTCGGCTCGGTCGAGGAGTGGGACGAGGCCACCGAGGTGCTGCGCCAGGTCGCGCTCTCGAAGGAGCTCGAGCTCGTGATGGACCCCGGCGGTGGCGCGTTCTACGGCCCGAAGATCTCGGTGCAGGCGCGCGACGCGATCGGTCGCACGTGGCAGATGTCGACGATCCAGCTCGACTTCCAGACCCCGCGCCGCTTCGGCATCGAGTACGTCGGGAGCGACGGCGCGCGCCACGAGCCGGTGATGATCCACCGCGCGCTGTTCGGCTCGGTCGAGCGCTTCTTCGCGATCCTGCTCGAGCACTACGCGGGCGCGTTCCCGACGTGGCTCGCGCCGGTGCAGGTGCGGCTGCTCGGCGTGCGCGACGACCACCACGCCTACGCAGCCCGGCTCGCCGACCGCCTCAACGCCGAAGGCTTCCGGGCCGAAGTCATCGACGCGTCCGAGAAGCTCGGCAACCGCATCCGCCGGGCCAAGCTCGAGAAGATCCCCTACGTGCTCGTGGTCGGAGACGACGACGTGGAGCACGGCACGGTCGGCGTGAACCCGCGGGGGGGAGAGGTCGAGCGGGGCGTCGCGATCGACGACTTCATCGTGCGGCTGCGGGCCGAGATCGACGCAGCGACCGCGGCCCGGTGAGCCTCGACCGGCTGTGGGCCGGCTGGCGCACGACCTACATCGACCAGGCGACCGACGACCCATCGAGGCTCCGGCCCGACTCGTCGGGGCGGTCGCTGTTCGAGCGCATCCTCGACCTGCCCGACGACGAGGGCTTCGTGCTGTGGCGGGGGGAGCGGTGCGCCGCGCTGCTCAACGCCTACCCCTACGGGACGGGTCACCTGATGGTGCTGCCGCAGCGGGCGGTCGGCCAGCTCGAGGACCTCGATCAGGACGAGTCGGCCGAGCTGTGGTCGGGCGTGACCGCCGCAGTCCGGGCGGTCAAGGCCGCCTACCGACCCGACGGCGTGAACGTGGGCGCCAACCTCGGTGAGGCGGCCGGCGCCGGCGTGCCCGACCACCTGCACGTGCACGTGCTCCCGCGGTGGTCCGCCGACTCGAACTTCATGACCGCGATCGCCGAGACCCGGGTGCTGCCCGAGCCGCTCGACGCGACCTGGCGCAAGCTGCGCGAGGCATGGGTGACCTGACCCCGAAAAGGCCGAAATTGGCCCGGTTGACCGCGCATGGCGCGGGGAACCGGGCCAAGTTGGGGATGTGAAGGCCGGGTGGCTGCTCGTCGGCGTCGCCGCGCTGACGGCGTGTGGTGTCGCACCGCACCGCGCTCCGCCGGCCACTCGGTCGACGACCTCCACCTCGACGACCACGTCGACCACGGTCGTGACGACGTCGACCACGACCGGGCCCGCGTCGACCACGAGCACCACGCAGCCGTGGGTGCTCGGCGCGCGACCGCTGCCGATCGGCGCCGACGGCAACCCGGAGGTGCTGCCCACGCCACCGCCGCTGGTCGACCGCCAGCTGCCCACCGTCGACCTGCTGCCTCCGCCGGCCGACGGTGCGTTCCACGCGAGCGTCGAGCCCATCGACGCGGCGACCCGCGACCGGATGGGTGCGACCTGGCACGAGGGCTGTCCCGTGGGTCTTGCGGACTTGCGTCACGTGACGCTTTCGTTCGTCGGGTTCGACGGGAGGGACCACACGGGTGAGCTGGTCGTGGCCGCGTCCGTCGCCGACGACCTCGTGTCGGTGTTCCACCGGCTGTTCGACGCGCGTTTTCCCGTCGAGGAGATGCGCCTGCCGACGACCGCCGACCTCACGGCGCCGGCGACCGGCGACGGCGACGACACCGCTGCGTTCGTGTGCCGGAACGTCCGTGGCGGCACCCACTGGTCGTCCCACGCCCGCGGCCTCGCCATCGACCTCGACCCGTTCCAGAACCCGTACTCGAGCGGCTCCCGGGTCATCCCCGAGCTGGCCAGCGCCTACCTGGACCGGGGCGAGGTGCGGCCCGGCATGATCGAGCCCGGCGACGTCGTGACCAAGGCGTTCGCCTCGATCGGCTGGACCTGGGGCGGCTCGTGGCGAGACCCCGTCGACCGCCAGCACTTCTCGGCCGACGGCCACTGACCGCTACCGTCGTCCTACGTGACGGACGACGACGAGACGCCGGAGCCGGCCGAGCCGCCGAGCACCGACGAGCACGTCACCGACGCGCTGCCTGAGGACCTCGACGTCCGCGCGTACGTCGGGCCGTACCTGTTCCCGAACAACAACCGCCGTCGGGTCCCCGGCTACCTCTACTTCGGGGTCGCGGCGGCGTGCGTCGTCGCCTGGCTGGTCACCCGGGGCAACGACCCCGTGCTCGTCAACGACGGTTTCGTCTGGGCCGCCGTCGGGCTCGTGCTCGTCGGCGTCTACCACCTGCTCTCGGGCTTCGACCTCGACGTCGACGAGCAGGACGCGCTGGTCATCGCCACGAAGACGGTCGGCTTCCCGGTCGGCCACGCCTCGGCCCAGATGGGCTGGCGGGGTCTGCGCAGCCGGCCGACGTGGCGCATCCTCCTGTACTCGGCCGAGAACCCGCCCCTCCGTCGCGGCCTCGTGCTGGTGGACGGCGTCGACGGTGAGGTCGTCGACTGGTTCGCCGAGGACAACCCGGAGGACTGGTCCGACGTCGAGGGTGATCTCGCCAAGCCGACCCGCAAGGCGAGCTGAAGGCCTGCCTCGGCGGCTACTTCGGCGCCGGCGAGCTGTCGAAGTCCACGAAGGCGCAGACCGTGCCGTCGGCGCAGCGGAAGCCGACGTAGTGGGTGGTCGAGCTCCACTCCGAGCTGAACGGCGCGGACACCTGCAGGTAGGCGTCCCGCCCCGAGGTCGTGACGCTCGACGCTTCACCGTTCCCCTGACCGTCGCCGGTGGTGCCGTTCCAGTCGACGTGCACGGTCAGCTCGTCCAGCGCCCGCACGCACCCGGCGCCGGACAGCGTCGTCCGGGCCTCGATCATCTGGGCGGGCGGGTCGTCCTCGGGCGTGACGCGGGTCCAGCCCCGGACCGTGCAGGTGAGCTCGATGCTCGGGTCGTAGCGGGGGTGGAACGTCACCGCCTCGTGTCCGGCCGCAGCCCCGATCGGGTGGCCCGCCGCCAGCAGCGCGGCCGCTCCCGCGAGCAGCCCGACCGTGGTCCGTCGTGCGCGCATCTGGTCCCCCTCCCAGCGCCCCCTGCGACCGGCACCCTACGCCGGAAAAGCGTCGGTCGCTGACCTGAAGCCTCATCAGCGCCGAGTTCCGGCCGATGAACCGTCATGGATCCGTCGAGGCGTGGTGAGCGGCTGGGCGCCAGGGCCCGGGTCGATCGGCGGGCAGAGGTCATCGTCGAGCAGGTCAAGCGGTTCGGGCGCCGGGTCGAGGTGGCCCACGAGGTGCTGGTGCACGACGTCTCGGTCAGCGGTGCGTCGCTCCTGCTCGGCTCGGACGTCGGCCCGAACGTGGGCGAGGTCCTGCTGCTGTCCATCGAGGGTCACCGAGGTCTGGTGCGGGTTCGCTGGATCCGCGACGAGACCGGGCTCGAAGGCGGCGCGGACGGCCTGGTGTTCGGGGTCGAGTTCATCGACGGCGGCCCGGCCTTCCTCCCGACCGTCAACGAGTGGCTCGACCAGGAGGCGGTCTTCCACGCGCCGCCGCAGGACTGGATCTGAGCCCTACCGGCCTCGGGCCGCCCGCAGCGAGCGGCCGACGTCGAGCAGGTGGTGGTGCCCCTCGTGGAGCACGAAGCGGCCCGCGCCGAGGATCGTGAACAGCTCACCGGCGCGGCGCACGCCCTCGCGCGACCATCCCGCGGTCGGCACCGCTTCGAGGGTCTCGGCGAAGGTCCGTGCGTTGCGGTCGAGCGCGTCGGCGACCTCGATCGGGTCCTGCGCGTTGTAGCCCTCGTCCTCAGCCGCGGCCTCGTGGTCCCACCAGCCGAGCGACGGCTGGTCCTCGGCCACCATGAGGAGCACCCGTCCGTTGAACACGGCGAGCACGTCGCGCACGTGGCACGCGTACTCGAGCGCCGACCAGCGATCGGACGCCGGCCGGGCCCGGACGATCGTGCTGGGGTCCTCGCCGGCGAGGAACCGGGTCAGTGGCATGCGGTAGCGACGTCCGAGCCCGCGGATCGCATCCGGGAGATCGGCCGCGTCGTGGTCGAGCGGCACGAAGCCGCACTCCTCGCACACCTCGGTCTGCTGGTCGGCCCACGGCCGGTCGTCGGGCAAGCGGTCAGTCCTCGTGGACGACGTCGCGGCGCACCGCGTCGGCGAGGTGGGCCGGCATCACGTCGTAGTGGTCGTGGCGGGCGGTGAAGCGGGCCCGGCCGCCGGTGAGCGAGCGCAGGTCGATCGGGTAGCGCAGCAGCTCGGAGGTGGGCACGAGCGCGGTGATCGCCTGCTCCCCGGTCCCGACCGGCTCGGTGCCCTGCACCCGGCCCCGGCGGGAGTTGAGGTCGCCCATGATCTCGCCCTGCAGGTCGGCGGGGGCGACGACGATCAGCTGCGAGACCGGCTCGAGCAGCACCGGCGTGGCCTTGGCGATCGCCTCGCGGATGGCCAAGCGGCCGGCGATCTTGAACGCCATCTCGGAGGAGTCGACGGTGTGCTCCTTGCCGTCGAACA
>JAFBAD010000371.1 GCA_019247975.1 Acidimicrobiia bacterium | reverse complement strand
CGCGGACAGAGCGTGGAAGGCGCTCACCTCGACCGTCGCATCGACCACCCGCCAGACGCCGGCGACGCGACCGTCGACGAGCAGCGTCGGGAGCACGTCGCCGTTGCGGCGGATGACGAGCGGCCGGTAGTCGTCGGGGATGATCCGGCTGCGGTCGTTGTAGGCGAGGAGCACGTTGTCCCACATGCCCAGCAGCCGGGGCGGTGCCGCGGTCCGGGCCGGCGGGACGACCCCGTCGGGCACGTCGTACAGCACCAAGCCGCCCGGCCCCTCGAGCTCGACGATCCGACCCGCCAGATCGTCGAGCGCCTGCCGCACGATCGGCTTGCGTAGCATCGTGAAGGTCCCGATGTCGGCTGCGCTCGCCGGACCGAAGCCCTCGAGGTAGCGGTACGCCAGCGCCGCCCGGCCCGCATCGACGTCGCCGTTGGCCACCGCGCCCGACGCGACGTACGCGGGCTTCGGGCCGAACGACCACGGTCCGCCGGTCGGCACGTGCCACAGGGGCGCGAACGTGCGCAGCGCCCACCACATCCGGGGCGGGCCGCAGAAGGCCTCGATCTCCGGCTTGCCGCGCGGCTCCGCCAGCAGGTCGAGCAGCCGGGGCACGACCGTGTCCGCGTCCTGCTCGGTCAGTCCCTCCGACGTGAACCGCTTGTCGTAGAGCCGTGCCGCCCGCAGGTACGGGACCATCGCCGCGTGGAACGCCGGGTAGTCGTCGGCCGCAACCGCGTGCAGCGTGATCCGGATGCTCGTCGCCTTGACGACCGACCGTTCCGCGAAGGCCTCGTCGAGTTGCGACCCGTCGAACCCCTCGACCCGGTTCCACAGCGCGACGTAGGGCGACGGCGGTTCCTGCGCCTGCAGCGCGACGACCCGCCGGACTGCGTCGGTCACGCCGAGCGGTTCACGGCCGAGCAGCAGCTGGCGCGCGAGCGTCGACCGGTTGAGCTGCGCCTCGGTCACCGCCATCCAGTCACCGTAAGGTCTGGCCGTGGATCTCGCCCTCGCCGAGGACCAGCAGGCCCTCGCCGATCACCTGCGCGCGTTCATGGAGAAGCAATGCCCGACCAGCCGGGTCCGGGCCGCGGAGCCGCTCGGCTTCGACCGTGAGCTGTGGCACGAGGTCGTCGAGATGGGACTGCCTGCGATCGCGGTGCCGGATGAGCTCGGGGGCGGGGGCGCGTCGCTCGAGGAGCTCGGTCTCGTCGCGCTCGAGGTCGGCCGCCATGTCGCCCCGGTACCGCTGATCGAGGCGAGCGCGGCGACCAACCTGCTGGCCCGGTGCGGCGCGACCGACCTCCTCGGCGCGGCGGTCGACGGGGCGGTCGCGACCATCACCCTCCTCGCGCCGGAGGACGGCGTCGCCCGCCTCGTGCCGGCCGGCGCCGTCGCGGACATCGTTCTCACGCTCGGGGACTACGGCGAGCTCCTCGCCTTGCGGGACGGCCGGTCCGAGCGCCCCTCGCCGAGCAACCTCGGCACCGCGCCGATCGCCGACTGGGATCTCGGCGCCTGCGACACGACCGTCCTCGCCACCGGTGACGCCGCAACGACCGCGTTCACGAGGGCGCTCGACGAGTGGCGCGCCCTGCAGGCGATGGCCCAGATCGGCATCGCGCAGCGGGCGCTCGACCTCGGCGTCGAGTACGTCAAGCAGCGCCGGGCCTTCGGCGTGCTGGTCGGCTGGTTCCAGTCCGTGCAGCACCGACTCGCCGAGGTCGCGACCCGGATCGAAGGCGCCGAGCTGCTCGCCCACGAAGCGCTGTGGGCGCTCGACGGCGACGAGCCCGACGCCGCTGCGCTGGCGTCGATGGCCTTCCTCTTCGCGTCCGAGACCGCCTACCAGTCGTGCTCGGAGAGCCTCCAGTTCCACGGCGGCTACGGCTTCACGCTCGAGTACGACATCCAGCTCTACCTGCGCCGGGCCAAGGCGTGGTCGCTCGCGCTCGGCGATCCGCACGCCGAACATCGCCGCGTCGCGTCGCTCCTCCTCGGGGTCGAGGCGTAGCCGTGGACTTCACCTTCACCGACGACTTCGCCGAGCACCGCAAGGCTGCGAACGACTGGGTCGAGACCCACTTCCGCCAGGAGTGGATCGACGAGCAGCGGGCCACCGGCACCCACCACGAGCCCGAGCTCCACGCGCTGCTGGCCTGCGACGGGATCCTCGGCGCGGGCTACCCGCCCGAGTACGGCGGCACCGATGTGCCGGTCGCGTTCCGCGAGGCGGTCACCGCGGCGCTCTCGACGAGAGGACTGCTGCTCGACGGCTGGGGCAGCACCCACATCGTCCTGCGGGTCATCCTCGAGGTGGCCACCGAGGAGCAGAAGCAGGCGATCGTGCCGGCCGCGCTCGCCGGCAACGTCATCATCGCCCTCGGGTACACCGAGCCCGACTCGGGTTCCGACGTCGCGGCGGCCAGGACCCGCGCCGTCCGCGACGGCGACGAGTGGGTGATCAACGGCCAGAAGGCGTTCACCAGCACCGCGCAGGCGGCGACCCACGTGTTCCTGCTCGCCCGCACGGATCCCGACAAGCCGAAGCACCGCGGCCTCACGCTCTTCCTCGTCCCGACCGACGCCGACGGCTACGACCTGCAGCCCATCGAGACGCTCGGCGGCCAGCGGACCAACTTCACCTACTACGCCGACGTGCGGGTGCCCGACTCGGCCCGCATCGGCGGCGTCGACGAGGGCTGGTCGGTCATGCGGGTCGCGCTCGTGCACGAGCGGGGTGGCAACACGCTGCGGGGCCAGGGCAGCGCCACGCTCGCCCATCGGGTGGCCCGGTGGGTCAACGAACAGCGCGCCGCGGGCCGCCGCTTCGACCCGACGGTGCCCGAGCGGCTCGCCCGCATTGCCATCGACGAGGAGGTGTCACGCCTGCTCGCGCTGCGGGTCACGTGGATGTACCAGACCGGTGGCGTGCCCGGCGTCGAGGGATCGATGGCGAAGCTCTTCGCGACCGAGGCCTACAAGCGCAACAAGGCGGACGTCATCGACATGCTCGGCCCGGCCGGCGTGCTGCAGCGCGGCGCAGAGGGTGTCGCGCTCGACGGCGAGCTCGAGCAGGAGTACCGCGAGTCGATCGTCGAGACCATCCGCGGCGGCGCGAGCGAGATCCTCCGCGACCTCGTCGCCGAACGCCGCCTCGGCCTCCCCCGCAGCCGCCCCTGAACACATCGTTCCCGCGTTTTCTGTCAGGGGGGTTGCGCACAATGGTTCTTGTGCGATGTGCGGCTGGGGACGCGGAAGTGCTGGCGGAGGGCAAGGCGTTCCGTCTGAGCGCGGACCGGCTGGCTCGCGATCGCCGTGTGGCGTCGCTGTCGTCCCAGGGCGCCGAGAGCCTCTTCACCGACGTGCTCGCCGCCGAACGTTCGATCGTCGCGCTGAAGCTCGAGCTCGCATCGCGGTTCGCAGAGAACCACGGCGCCAAGGCCGCCGACGATCTGGCCCGCAAGTCCGGGACCTCGAAGGGCAAGGCCAAAGGCACCTTGGACACCGCCAAGAAGCTCAAGGACCAGCCCGAGGTCGAAGACGCGGTCCGCAACGGTGAGCTCTCCGAAGAACAAGCCTCGCTGATCGCGGATGCCGCGGATGTGAACCCCTCCGCCGCTGGCGACCTGGTCAAGAAAGCCAAGAACGGATCGATCAACGACCTCAAACAGGAATGCAGCCGCGCCAAGGCCGCCGCCGACCCCGATGAGGAAGCCACCCACGCACGGATCCACCGGAACCGGTCGTTCCGCACCGGCACCAACGCCGACCCTGCGTTCTGGGGATCGATCTTCGGCACCACCGCCGACGGGTCGGACTTCATGGCCCACTTCCAACCCTTCCGCGAACGACTGTTCCAGCGGAACCGCAAAGCCGGCATCTACCTGACCTCCGAGCAGCTCGACTTCGACGCCCTCATGGAGATGGCCCGGGTCGCCTACCAGAACCTCACCGGCACCCCGGCGAGTGACAGTGACGAGGCGATCCCGATGCCCCCGCCGCCGAAGGCACCGAAGAACGTCTACGTCGTCGTGAACTTCGACGCCATGGTCGACCGGGCCGAGCCCGGTGAGGAGACCGCCTACATCGCCGGGTTCGGCCCCGTCCCGATCTCAGTCGTCCGCGAGGTCATGAACGACGCCTTCCTCGTCGGCGTCGTGATGCAAGGCACCGAGGTCGCCAAGATCAAACGGTTCGGACGACGCTTCGGCCCCGAGATCCGCGATGCCCTGATGGT
>JAFBAD010000278.1 GCA_019247975.1 Acidimicrobiia bacterium | reverse complement strand
ACCGGGCCGAGCGCGATCGCTCCGGCCGACGCGGACGCACACGCCTCGTAGCCGGCGTCGGCCGTCGGACGCACCGATGCGTCGCCGACCGCGAGGTCGTAGAGGCCGAGCGCCGGGACGATCGGCACCACCCCGGCCGGCGTGGGGAAGCCGACTCCGTGCTCCTCGCACCAGCGCATCACCCCATCGGCCGCTGCGAGCCCGAACGCCGAGCCACCGGTGAGCAGGACCGCGTCGACGCGGCTGACGATGCGCTCGGGCGACAGCGCGTCGAGCTCGCGGCTGGCGGGCGCGCCGCCCCGCACCTCCGCGGAGCCGGTGGTGCCGTCGGGGAGCAGCACGACCGTGCAGCCCGTCCGCGCCACCTCGTCGGTCCAGTGGCCGGCGCGGATCCCCTCGACGTCGGTGATCAGAGCGGGACCTCGTCCGGTCGTGTGCCCTCGACGACCGAGGTGAGCGCCTCGTCGTAGCGCGGCCCGAGCTCGGTCCAGTCGAACCGCAGCATCGACTTGCGGAGCCCGTCGACCGCGTCGCGGGCGGCGTCCACGTCGATCAGCACCTCGCGGAGGCGGCGCACGAAGTCGCCGTAGGAGTCGTACAGGACGACGTCGTGGAACTCCGCCGGCACCAGCTCGGGGTAGCTCAGCGAGCGCGGGAGCAGCGGGACGAGCCCGGCCGCCATCGCCTCGACCATCGCGATGCCGAAGAACTCGTGCACGGCCGTGCTCGCCACCACCGACGAGCGCACGAGCAGGTCGAGGTAGTCCTCGCGGCTGAGGTGACCGACGTGGACGAGCCGGTCGACGAACCGCTCCTCCGCCTCGGCGAACTCGCGCGGGTCTTGGCGCACGTTCGCTCCGGCCAGCGCGAGCCGGAACGCGACGCCGTCGTGGTCGAGCCGGCGCAGCGCGCGGAAGAACACCTCCGGCGCCTTGTCGTGGTCCCACCGGTGGTTCCACAGCACGAGGGGTGGCCCGCCGTCGTCAGCCGCTCGGTCGGTCGCGACGAGCGCCTCGACGTCGACGCCGACCGGCAGCACCGTGGTGCGGGCCTGCACCGACGGGACGAGGTGGGTGTGGCGGTGGTCGGGCGCCTTCTCGAGCAGCGGCGGCAGCGCCTCGAACAGCTGACGCCGGTGGAAGTCCGAGTTCACGAAGGTGTGGTCGGCCACGACCATCGACGACCAGTTGCGGTGCGCGACGTCGTCGTCGAGCGGCTCGCCGGTGAGCCTGGAGCGCGACGCCTGCGTCTCGTGCAGGTAGAGGCACACCGCCACGTTCCTGAGCGTGCGCCGGCAGTGGCCGAGGAACGCAGGGAGGTCGAGCATGCTCGACGCGAGCACGATGTCGGGCGGCCCGACCGAGGCGGACAGCTCGGCGACCTGCTCGGCCAGCGTGACCGCGCCGCCCCGCAGCCGCCAGCGCCAGTGTGCGTCGTCGAGCCCGACGATGTGCACCTCGTGGCTGCTGCAGCGGGCGTACCCCTCGGCCCATGCCTGGTGGGATCCCCCGAGCCACGGCTCGATGAGGAACACCCGCTGGCGATCCACCTCAGTCGCTCGCAGCGGGCACCCCGGCTTGCTCGTCGAGCACCCTGCGCTCGAGCGCCCGCAGCTCGGCTGCGACTTCGTCGGGACGTTCCTGCATCAGCTGGTGGCCGGCCTCGGGCAGCACTCGCAGCTCGGCCTCGGGGAGCAGCTCGGCGATCGCGCGGGCCGAGCGCACCGGCGTCAGCACGTCGCGCGACCCGACCATGATCAGCGCCGGCTTGTCGAGGTCGCCGAGCGTCTCGCGCACGTCGTGGTCGAGCAGACCGACGCCAGAGCGGCCGAGCGCGTCGTCGTCCATCGCCTCGACGCAGGCGCGCACCTGCTCGACCGCAGCGGCCGACGGGCGCTTGCCGAACGCGAGCCGGCACATCATGAGCGACAGGTCGTTGTCGCCGGCGCGGCCGGGCATCCGATCTCCGCGGTCGAGCCGGTCGATCAGGCGGGCGCCGAGCGCGGTCGCGCGGCTGAGCAGCAGCGGGTGGATCGGCGCCGACGCGGCAGTGGCCAGGAAGGCGACGCCGGCGACCCGCTCATCGAGGACGTCGGTGTGGTCGGCGCAGAACCGCATGAGGGTCATGCCGCCCATCGAGTGGCCGACCACGATCGCGTCTCGGAGGTCGAGCTCCTCGAGCACGGTCGCGAGGTCGTCGCCGAGCACGGTCAGGCCGTAGCCCGCGCTCCCGGCGGTCGAGCCGCCGTGGCCCCGCAGGTCACAGGCGATCACCCGGAAGCCGGGCGCCGCCGCCGAGCCGGCGAGCTGGTGGAGCTGCGGCGCCCAGATCGAGGCGGCGAGC
This sequence comes from Acidimicrobiia bacterium, assembly GCA_019247975.1. Classification (GTDB taxonomy): domain Bacteria; phylum Actinomycetota; class Acidimicrobiia; order Acidimicrobiales; family Iamiaceae; genus JAFBAD01. The sequence continues at coordinate 4,016 of JAFBAD010000278.1, read as the reverse complement.
GTGATGCCGTGGAGCAGGACGAGCGGGCGACCCTCACCCCGCTCGATGACGTGCAGGCGGCCGCCGTCGGGCGTGGCCACGCCGCGGTGGCGGACGTCGCCGGGGACCTCGAGCAGCGGGTCGGTGACTGGATCGGCCCGCCGGCGCAGGCGGCGGACGAACGTCTTCTCGAGGGCCAGTCCTGCGCCGACCGCGGCGGCCGCACCGATCGCCAGCCGAGCCGCGGGAGGTACCCGGCTCATGCGCCGCTCCCGGTCCAGCGCCGCGGGACGCGGCTGCCGATGCCGCACACGATCTCGTAGCCGATCGTGTCCAGCCGGTCCGCCCACTCGGCGGCGGTGATCTCCGCGTCGCCCTGCCGGCCGATGAGCACGACCTCGTCGCCCACCGAGACCGATTCCTCGTCGCCGAGATCCACCATCAGCTGGTCCATCGTCACGGTCCCGGCGATCGGGCGGCGCCGGCCGCCGACGAGCACCTCACCCCCGGTCGCCGACAGCGCTCGCCGGACCCCGTCGGCGTAACCGATGGGCACGGTCGCGATGTGCGACGGCCGCTCGACCGTGTACCGGCGGCCGTAGCTGATGGCGGATCCAGCCGGCACGACCTTGAGGTGCGACACGGAGGACACGAGCCGCAGCGCAGGCTGCAGCTCGACGGTGCCAACGAGCGGCGCCGAGGGCGGGACGCCGTACACCGCGATCCCGCAGCGCACCATGTCGAAGCGGCTGTCGGGGTGGGCGATCGCGCCGGCCGAGTTCGCGACGTGCCGCAGCGGGACCTCGATGCCCGCGTCGTCGAGCGTGGTCAACGCGTCGCGATAGCGACCGACCTGCACGGCGGTGAAGGGGTCGTCGGGCGCGTCGGCGACGGCGAGGTGGGTCCACACCGAGGCGAGCTCGAGGCGGGCATCGGCGGTGATCTCCTTGGCCAGCCGGACGGCGTCACCCGGCGCGCAGCCGACCCGGTACATCCCGGTGTCGACCTTGAGGTGCACCGGGAGGTTCGGCCCCGGAGCCTCGGTCGTGGCAGCTGCGAGCGCGGCGATGCCGGCCTCCGTGTACACGGTGGGCTCGAGCCGCTCGGCCACCACGGTCGCCGCGTCCGACGTCGGCGGTTCGGACAGGAGCAGGATCGGCGCGTCGATCCCGGCGGCGCGGAGCGCGGCGCCCTCCTCGGTCAGCGCGACGGCGAGTCGGCTCGCGCCGGCCGTGAGCGCGACCTCCGCCGTCTCGACCGCGCCGTGGCCGTAGCCGTCGGCTTTCACGACGACGCAGACCTCGGCCGGCGCGACCACGCGCGCCAGCGTCGACACGTTGTGGGCGATGGCCGCCGGGTCGACCTCGGCCCAGGTTGCCCTCACGAGGCCGTCGCTCTCACGGATCGGTGACGATCGCCCTGACGATGTCGCTGCGGGCGATGATGCCGACGAGCAGTCCGCCACGGACGACGGGCAGGCGCGACACGTCGTGGTCGTGCATGACGGTGGCCGCGGCTTCGAGCGTCTCGTCCTCACCGATCGTGTGGGGATCGGCCGTCATCACCTCGCCGACGGTCGCGCCGAGGGCGCGGCGGATGTCCTCGTCGAAGTGCTTCTTGGCCGACGGACGTTCGAGCGTCGCGCCGAGGAACGAGAGGACGGTCGGGAAGTGGAGCTGGCTCTCCTGCACGATGAGGTCGCCGGTGGTCAGCAACCCGACGACCACGCCGCTGCCATCGACCACCGGCGCACCGTCGATGCCCCGGTCGACCAGCGCCTGCATCGCCTCCTGCACGTTGTCGTCCGGCGAGAAGCTGAGCACGTCGGTCGTCATGTACTGCGCCACGGGCGTGTCGCGGGGCATTCAGTCCTCCGGGAGCTCGGACAGGGCTTCGGGGAGCCGGTCGACGAGGTCGCCGGCCACCATGCCCCGGCGCCAGGCTAGGGCCCCGGCCCGACCGTGGAGGTGGGCGGCGGCCCCGGCGGCTTCGAGCGGGGCGACGCCCTGGGCGACGAGCGCGCCGAGCAGTCCGGTCAGCACGTCCCCAGTACCGGCGGTGGCGAGCCGCGCGTCGCCGGCGGTCGCGAGGAGCACCTTGCCATCGGGCGCGGCGACGACGGTGGTCGGTCCTTTGCGCAGCACGACCGCGCCGATGGCCGACGCGACCCGGCGGGTCTCGCCGATGCGGTCGGGCTCGTCGGTGTCACCACCGAGGCGTGCGAGCTCGCCGTCGTGGGGGGTGAGCACGGTGCCGTCCTCGCGACTCGAGACGACGTCCGCCGCGATGCGCCCGAGCGCGGTCAGCCCGTCGCCGTCGACGACGATCGGCACGTGTGCGTGGTGCACGAGCCGGCGCACCTCGGACGCGGTCTCCGTGCCCGTCCCGAGGCCGGGGCCGATCGCGATCCCGCCGAACCGCTCGAGGTCGTCGAGCACGGCGCCGGCCCACCCCTCGGCCGGCAACGACACCGACACCGCCTCGACCGGCTTGCCCGGATCGTCCTCGAGACCCGGCGTGCTGAGCCGCACGTAGCCGGCGCCCGCGCGCTGCGCGGCTCGGGTGGCGAGGTGCGCGGCACCGGTCATGCCGGGTGATCCGGCGATGACCCACACCGCGGCGCGCCACTTGTGGGTCTCGCGGGGTCGTGTGGGCAGCCAGCGGGCGACGTCGGCCGGTTCGACCACGTGGGTGCGCGCACTCGACACGTCGAGGCCGATGTCGGCGACCGTGACCTCGCCGGCCAGCTCTGCGCCGTCGGCGAGGAGCAGCCCCGGCTTGAGCGCTGCGAACGTCACCGTGCGATCCGCGCGCAGGGGGGAGCCTCCGGCCCGGCCGGTCAGACCGTCGACCCCCGACGGGATGTCGACCGCGAGCACGGGCGTGCCGGGCACCGGCGCGGGAGGGTGGTACTCGCCGCGGAACCCGGTGCCGTAGGCGGCGTCGATCACCAGATCCGCGGGCGGCAGGTTCGCGGGCGCAGCCGCCGCGTCGACCTCGACCACCCGCACGCCGCGGCGCCGGAGACGTTCGGCGGCGGCCCGACCGTCGGCGCCGTTGTTGCCCTTGCCCGCCACCACGACGACCCGCCGGCCGTACGTGCCGCCCAACATGGAGATGGACTCGTGGGCCACCGCAGCCCCGGCCCGCCCGATGAGGACCTCGACCGGTTCGGGCGCAGCGCGGTCGATCGCAGCCATCTCCTCGGGCGTGACGACCGGGATCACCGCGCCATCTTCCTACGCTGCCGGTCCGTGGATGGACCGACGACCCGGGTGGGGCTCCCCGACGGGCGGACCCTGGCCGCGGACGACGTCGGTGCCGCCGACGGCCGACCGGTCGTCTACGTGCACGGCACCCCTGACTCCCGGCTGGCCCGCCACCCCGACGACGGGATCGCGCGGCGGCTCGGGGTCAGGCTCCTCGCGGTCGATCGGCCCGGCTTCGGCCACAGCTCGCCGGACCCGGCGGGGACCGCCGCCAGCTTCGGGCGGGACGTGGGAGTGCTGGCCCGCGAGCTCGGCCTGGCCGACATCGCGGTTCTCGGGTGGTCGGCCGGCGCGGTGTCCGCCCTCGGGGTGGCGGCCGCGTGCGGCCCGCTGGTGCGGACGGTCGGCATCGCGGCCGGGCTGCCCCCCGGCCCCGCCTACGGGGACCCGGCCGTGCTCGACGCGGCGGCTGACGGCCAGCGGCTCCTGGTCGAGATGGCGGCCGAGCAGGGTGTCGAGGCCACCGCGGCCGAGCTCTCCCCGTACCTCGTGCCCGACCCGCCGAGCCTGGAGCTCGCCCGCGAGCACCTCCGGACCGGCAGCGACGAGGTCCGCCTGGCCGAGCTCGACTCCGTGCCCGGCGGGCTGGACGCGATGGCGGCCGCGATGGTCGATGCGGTGCGAGGTGGGCTGGAGGGCATCCGCCGTGACCTCGAGCTCCAGGTGCTCCCGCCCGACATCGACCTCGACCGCATCGAGGTGCCCGTGCACCTCTGGTACGCCGAGCTCGACCAGACCGCCCCGCCCGCGTACGGGCGCTGGTACGAG
>JAFBAD010000350.1 GCA_019247975.1 Acidimicrobiia bacterium | reverse complement strand
CGAGGAAGGCGCCGAGCGCCAGGTAGTTGATGCCGAAGCCGATGATGACCGGCGTGAGCACGGCCAGCAGGGCCGGCGTGGCCAGCTCGCGGAGCGAGGCGGCGGTGCAGATGTCGATGACCGGGCCGTAGTCGGGCCGCTTCGTGCCGGCCATGATCTGCCCGTCGGCGAACTGGTCACGCACCTCCTGCACCACGACGCCGGCCGAGCGGCCGACCGCCCGGATGGCGAGCGACGAGAAGAGGAACGGCACCGCGCCGCCGATGAGCAGGCCGATGAAGACCTTCGGGTCGGCCACGTTGATCTGCGTGGAGATGTCCCGGAAGAGCCGCGTGCCGGTCTTGCCGATGTTCAGCTCCGAGCCGATCGTCTCGATGTAGGAGGCGAACAGCGCGACGGCGGCGATCACCGCGGAGCCGATGGCGAAGCCCTTGGTCACGGCCTTGGTGGTGTTGCCGACCGCGTCGAGGCTCACCATGATCCGCTCGGGCTCGCCCTCGAACTCGCCGGACATCTCGGCGATGCCCGCCGCGTTGTCGGCCACCGGGCCGAACGTGTCCTCGGAGACGACCACGCCGGTGGTGGCGAGCATGCCCATGCCGGTCAGGGCCACGAAGTAGAGCGAGACCTGCAGGTTGCCGCCGCCGAGGGCGATCGCGACGCCGAGGGCGATGGCGATGCCGATGATGGCGTACACCGAGGACTCGAGGCCCGACGACGTGCCCGAGAGCACGACGGTGGCCGGACCCGTGCGGGTCGACTCGGCGATCTCCCGCACCGGCCCGTACTCGGTGCCGGTGAAGTACTCGGTCAACCGGGACAGCGCCTGGGCGAGCACGAGCCCGACGACCACGGCGGCGAACATGCGCCAGCCGATGTTCGACATGGTGCCCTTGTCGTTGCCCACGTAGCCGAGGGCGAGGGCGGCGGTGCCGATGACGGTGAGGATGGTGGCGGTCAGGAACCCGCGGTTGATCGGCTTCAGGGCGTTGGTCTCGCCCTCGTTCGCCTTCACCGCGAACACGCCCACGATCGAGGCGAGCACACCGATGGCGCGGGCCGCCAGCGGGAACATGAGGCCCAGCACCCACTTGCTCGGGTCGTGCGGGTAGATCGACCGGAACGCAGCGACGCCGAGGATGATCGAGGCGACGAGGGTGACCTCGTAGGACTCGAACAGGTCGGCGGCCATGCCGGCGCAGTCGCCGACGTTGTCGCCCACGTTGTCGGCGATCGTCGCCGGGTTGCGGGGGTCGTCCTCGGGGATGCCGGCCTCGACCTTGCCGACGAGGTCGGCGCCAACGTCGGCCGCCTTGGTGAAGATGCCGCCGCCGACCCGGAGGAACAGGGCGAGCAGCGAGCCGCCGAAGCCGAAGCCGATCAGGATGGCCGAGCTCGTGTTCTGGAAGATGGCGATGATCAGCGTGGCGCCGAAGAGGCCGAGGCCGACGGTGAACATGCCGGCCACGCCGCCGGTGCGGAACGCGACGGTGAGCGCTCGAGGCATCGAGCCCTCACGGGCGGCTGCGGCGGTGCGGACGTTGCCCTGGGTCGCCAGCGTCATGCCGATGAACCCGGTGAGGCCCGACATGATGCAGCCGGCGATGAACGCCAGCGTGCGGAACGATCCGGACTGGACGAAGCTGAGCGCCGTCGACCCGTCCGGTCTCACCACCTTGACCGACGTGACGAACACGATGATGGCCAGGGGCACGAGCACGACGACGATCGTGCGGAACTGGCGCTTGAGGTAGGCCAGCGCCCCTTCCTGGATCGACTTCGCGATGTCGATCATCGTGGTCGTGCCCTGCTCGTACCGCAGGACCGACGCCCGTAGGAAGAACCCCACTCCGATCGCCAAGATCGCAGTGAGCGCGGAGAAGAGGATGATGGCCCACTCTCCTCCGTGCATGTGGAAGGCCTGGTAGCCGCCCTCGGCAGCGAGTACGTGCATCGACGCGTTCCCTCTTTCGTCTTCTCCCGACCGGCCCGCCCGCCGTGGTGGTCAGCCAGGTTTCGGGGGGCAAAAATCCATAGTTTGATACTACGAATCGAAAGGCCGACGCAAGACTCAGTGGCGGCGGGCCAGATGGAGCTGCGCGGCTTGTTCGCCCTTGCGGCCCTGCTCGATCTGGTAGCGGACCGGCCGGCCCTCGACCAGCTCGTCCGGGTCGATCCCACCCAGGGCCGAGGCGTGGAAGAACAGGTCGTCCCGGCCGGGCCGGATCACGAACCCGTAGCCCTTCCGCCGGTCGTAGAACCGGATGGATCCCTGCTGGCTCTTGACCTCGGGCGGTCGCTGGCGCTCCCTGCTCGGTCCCGCTTCGCGGATCCGGGTGTCACCTCGTGCGCTGCTCCGCCTGGCGGACTTCGCAGCCTTGCGGCTGCTGTCCGCGTGTCGCTCCGAATTGTGTGCGCGGACCGGCTTCTCGGTGCGGGCTCGATCTGCGTCGGGGAGGTGCTTGCGGAGGGCTCCGACGTCGGGGTCGACGAGGCCTCGGTCGAGGCCGACGGTCTTCTGGAGCTTCTTGGCTTCCTTCTCCTGGACGGGCGCGACCAGGGAGACGACGAGGCCGGCGGCGCCGGCTCGAGCGGTGCGGCCCGAGCGGTGGACGTAGTCCTTGGGGTCGGGCGGGAGGTCGAAGTGCACGACGGCGGCGACGTCGTCGACGTGGATGCCGCGGGCGGCGACGTCGGTCGCCACGAGCGCGGCGACCCGGCCGGTGGCGAAGTCCTTCAGGGCTCGCTCGCGCTGGACCTGGGAACGGCCGCCGTGGATCGCGGCGGCCTGCACGCCGTTGGTCCCGAGCCGCTTGGCCACCCGGTCGGCGCGGTGGCGGGTGCGGCAGAAGACGATGGTGGGGCCGGCGGCGTTCACGACCTCGGCGCAGCGCTCGAGCCGCTCCGCCTCGGCGATCCGCCAGAACAGGTGGGTGGCGTCGCTCGCCGCGTCTTCCGCTCCGGCGACCTCGTGACGGGCCGGGTCGCGCTGGTAGCGCTCCACGAGCACGTCGACCGCTCCGTCGAGGGTGGCCGAGAACAGCAGCGTCTGGCGATCGCGCGGGGTCTGGTCGAGCAGCCGGCGGACCTCGGGCAGGAAGCCCATGTCGGCCATGCGGTCGGCCTCGTCGACCACCGCGACGGTCACGGCGTCGAGGCGGACGTCGCCCTGACCGATCAGGTCGGCCAGCCGGCCCGGGCAGGCGACGAGGATGTCCACGCCGGTGCGCAGAGCCTTGCGCTGGGCGCCGAACCCGACACCGCCGTACACCGTCGCGACCCGGAGCTTGTGCGGTCGGGCGAGCAGCTTGAGCTCGTCGGCCACCTGGCCGGCCAGCTCACGGGTGGGGACGAGGACGAGCGCGGTCGGGCGTCCGGGCTGAGCACGCGTGCACCGGTCGACGATGGCGAGGCCGAAGGCGAGCGTCTTGCCCGAACCGGTCGGGGCCTTGCCGGCCACGTCGCGGCCGGCGAGCGCGTCGGGGAGCGTCGCAGCCTGGATGGGGAACGGCGCATCGATGCGACGCGCCGCGAGATCCGACACGGCGTCGGGCGCGACGCCGAGATCGGCGAATGATGGGGGCATTGAGCAACCTGCTTCGAGTCGTACGGGTGCCAGAGGCGTACGACGAAGCGGGCCTGTGGCGCGCACCCGGTCGGATGCGACCGGGACACGCTAGCGGCTGATCCGCTCGGTCCCTCGCTAGTCGGTCTGGTGGCCGGTGTCGCCCAACGGCTTGCGCCCGTCGTAGGACGCGATCGCGTCGCCGGTCGCGGCGACGAGGTATCGGTAGCCGAACTCGGTGTAGTGCAGACCGTCGCCCGATCGAGCGACCTCGGAGTGGCCGTCGATCGTGGTCAGCTGCGCGCTCCAGTGGCCACCCGAGGCGTTGAACCAGTCGACCAGCTGCACGCCGGGGAGGTCCTTGTAGAGCTGGTTGAACCGGGCCACGTTCGGCGCGAGGTACTTGAAGTAGCCGTCGGGATCGATGGGCGGCGCGAGCGCCCACAGCACGAGCGCACCCTTGGCGCGGGCCTCGCGCACGAGCAGCTGGCACTGCTCGTCCCAGACCTGGAACATCAGGTTGCTGCCGTCGGCCACCTCGGTGCCGTTCGCCAGCTTGAACGGCTTGCCGGTGCGGTGGGCCGTGTAGGACCCGGCGAACTCGACGAGCACCACGTCGGGATCGAAGTCGGCGATCGCCTGGTGCAGCATCGGCACGATCTTCCCCTGGTCGGTCAGCGGACCGATGCCGTCCTCGCCGACCCAGCGCACGTCGACGTGCGGGTAGCGCTCCGCGAAGTAGGGGGCGATCTGGTGGGGGATCGAGTCGCCCACGAGCAGCAGCCGGCGGACCGGGGCCCTCGGCGCGACCGTGGTGGTCGGCCCGTCCTTCGGTGCGGTCGTCGTCGGGGCCACCACCGGTCCGCCGTCGTCGGGCGCGACGACCCGCTGGCCCATCGCGACCTGCACCCCGGACGGACCGGTGTCGAGGGGCTTGGAGGGCACCGTCATCATGATCGCCAGCGCGCAGATGGCGACGACGCAGGCCGGCCCGACCGAGAAGCGGGGGATGATGTGCCGGGAGCGGATCGGCACCTCGATGATCGCGGCCGACATCGTGGCGATGGCGAGCGTCATCGCGACCCGCACACCGAAGAGCGGCACGCCCCCGAAGCCGATGCGATCCTCGGTGATCCAGAGGAAGAGCGGCCAGTGGTAGAGGTACGCGCCGTAGGAGATGCGTCCGAGCCACTGCAGCGGCCTCCGCTCGAGCGCCCACCGCACCGGCCCGCGCTGCAGCGACGCGATGATCACCGCGACCGAGCAGAACGTGTACGCGGTGATGCCGCCGCGGTAGAGCGACGGCGACGCCTGGTCGGCTCGCACCCACGCGAAGACGATGGCTCCGGCCGCGAGCACGCCGAGCGCCGGCACCGCGTAGGCCCGCCAGCGCCACTGCGCGAGGTGGTGGACGGTGCAGGCCAGGATGACGCCGGCCAGCAGCTCCGCGGCGCGGGTGTGGGTCGCGTAGTACGCCCACGACGTGCTGCCGTGGTCGGACACCGAGAGCACGAGCGCGGCGGTCGACGCGCAGGCGAGGACCGTCGCGACGAGCGCGAGCCGGCGTTGCGGTTGCGAGCTGGTGCGGGCCGCGAGGACCACCAGCAGCGGGAGCACCAGGTAGAACTGCTCCTCCACCGCGAGCGACCACACGTGCTGGATCGGCGACGAGGTCGTCAGGTAGGCGCCGTAGTCGCGACCCGAGAGCGCGAGTCGCCAGTTGGTGGCGACGCCGAACACGGAGAGCAGGTCACCGCGCAGCCCGGTCATCTGGGTCGGCGTCGCCGCGAACATCGCGAACGCCGCCACCAGCAGGAGAGCCACGAGCGCGGCGGGGACGAGCCGGCGGGCCCGGGCCGACCAGAAGCGTCGCAGCGAGATCTGGCCGTTCTGGTGGTTCTCGACCAGCAGGAGCGAGGTGATCAGGAAGCCCGACAGCGTGAAGAAGGTCGAGACCCCGAGGAACCCACCCTTCGCCCAGCCGAAGCCCCCGTGGTACAGCAGCACGGCGATCAACGACACGGCCCGCAGGCCGTCGAGCGCGCCGACGTGCGGCAGGCGGGCGCCACGTACCGGAGGTGCCCCAGCCTGACCCATCTGGGTGACCCTAGAACGCTGCGCGGTCGCGGTCATCTGCGAACGTCATCGCCCGGCGAGAGGCATTCCCACCCGTCCCCTTCGGGTCGTTGCGGGGGGAACTGAGGAGAACGCCCCTGTTCAGGGGGTGCGGCTGAGGTACCGGCGGTTCTTCAGCTTGGCCCGGAGGTAGTCCTTGTTCATCGTGGCGATGAAGTCGATCGGGATCTCCTTCGGGCATGCCTCCTGGCACTCTCCGTGGTTGGTGCAGGAGCCGAAGTACTGCTCCATGGTGTCGACCATGGCTTCGGTGCGGGCGTAGCGCTCGGATTGGCCCTGGGGCAGCAGGTTCAGGTGCGCCACCTTCGCGGAGGTGAAGAGCTGGGCCGCCGAGTTCGGGCAGGCGGCCACGCAGGCGCCGCAGCCGATGCAGGCGGCTGCGTCCATGGCCGCGTCGGCCACCGGCTTCGGGACCGGGATGAGGTTGGCGTCGGGCGCCGAACCGGCGGCCACCGTGATGTAGCCGCCCGCTTCGACGATGCGGTCGAAGGCCGACCGGTCGACCATCAGGTCCTTGATGATCGGGAAGGCGGTGGCCCGCCACGGCTCGATCACGATCGTGTCGCCGTCGTTGAACTTGCGCATGTGGAGCTGGCACGTGGCCGTGCCCCGCTCCGGCCCGTGCGCCTTGCCGTTGATCATCAGCGAGCACGTGCCGCAGATGCCCTCGCGGCAGTCGTGGTCGAAGGTGATCGGCTCCTTGCCGTCGGCCGCCAGCCGTTCGTTGACGACGTCGAGCATCTCGAGGAACGACATGTCCTCGCTGATGCCCGGGGCGGCGTAGGTCTCGAAGCGACCGGATGTGGTGGGCCCGTCCTGGCGCCAGACCTGCAGCGTCAGATCCATCACGCGTAGTTCCGCTGGGCGAGATGGACGTTGTCGAACACGAGCGGCTCCTTGTGGAGGGTCCCGGCCTGCATCTCCCCGGTGTGCTCCCACGCGCCGACGAACGCGAAGTCGTCGTCGTTGCGCTGGGCCTCGCCGTCGGGCGTCTGGTGCTCCGCCCGGAAGTGCCCACCGCAGGACTCCTCCCGCTGCAGCGCGTCCTCGCACATGAGCAGACCGAGCTGGAAGAAGTCGTCGAGCCGGCCGGCCCGCTCGAGCGACTGGTTGAGCGACGTGTCACCGCCGAGCACCCGCAGGTCCTTGCGGAACTCGTCGTAGAGGGCGGGGATCTCGCTGATCGCCTTCTCGAGGCCGGAGCGGGTGCGCTCCATGCCGCAGTAGTCCCACATGATCTTGCCGAGCTCGCGGTGGAAGTGGTCGACGGTGCGGGTGCCCTTGACCTCGAGGTAGCCGCGGTAGCGCTCCTGCACGCGGGCCTCGGCGGCGCGGAACGCCTCGTGCCCGGTGTCGACGAGCTTCTCGCCGAGGCGGGGGGCGAGGCCGTCGCCGATCGTGTACGGCAGCACGAAGTAGCCGTCGGCGAGCCCCTGCATGAGGGCCGACGCGCCCAGGCGGTTCGCGCCGTGGTCGGAGAAGTTCGCCTCGCCGATCGCGTACAGACCGGGGATGGAGGTCTCGAGATTGTAGTCCACCCAGAGCCCGCCCATCGTGTAGTGGGGCGCGGGGTAGATGCGCATCGGCACCTGGTACGGGTTCTCGCCGGTGATGCGCTCGTACATGTCGAAGAGGTTCCCGTAGCGCTCGCGCACGGTCTGCTCGCCGAGCCGCTCGATCGACGCCGCGAAGTCGAGGTACACGCCGTTGTGCAGCGGACCGACGCCCTTCTCCTCGTCGATCATGCCCTTGGCGTTGCGGGAGGCGACGTCGCGGGGGACGAGGTTGCCGAACGACGGGTACTTGCGCTCGAGGAAGTAGTCGCGCTCGCCCTCGGGGATCGCGTCGGGCGAGCGGTCGTCGTGGGCGGTCGACGGCACCCAGATGCGACCGTCGTTGCGCAGCGACTCGGACATCAGCGTGAGCTTCGACTGGAACTCGTCGCTCGACGGGATGCAGGTCGGGTGGATCTGCGTGTAGCAGGGGTTCGCGAACAGCGCCCCGCGACGATGCGCCCGCCATGCGGCGGTCACGTTGCAGGCCATCGCGTTCGTCGAGAGGAAGAAGACGTTCGAGTAGCCGCCGGTGGCGAGGACGACCGCGTGCGCGGAGTGCGACGCCACCTCACCGGTGAGCAGGTCGCGGACGACGATGCCGGCGGCCCGGTCGTCCACGACGACGATGTCGAGCAGCTCGGTGCGGTTGTAGAGCGTGCAGCTGCCGGCGTGGATCTGCTCGGCGAGGGCCTGGTAGGCGCCGAGGAGCAGCTGCTGGCCGGTCTGGCCGCGGGCGTAGAACGTGCGGCTCACCTGGGCGCCGCCGAAGGAACGGTTGTCGAGCAGGCCGCCGTACTCGCGGGCGAAGGGGACGCCCTGCGCGGTGCACTGGTCGATGATGTTGTTCGACACCTGCGCGAGCCGGTACACGTTCGCCTCGCGGCTGCGGTAGTCGCCGCCCTTCACCGTGTCGTAGAAGAGGCGGTAGATGCTGTCGCCGTCGCCGTGGTAGTTCTTCGCCGCGTTGATGCCGCCCTGCGCGGCGATCGAGTGCGCTCGGCGGGGCGAGTCGTGGAAGGTGAAGACCTTCACGTTGTACCCGAGGCCCCCGAGCGTGGCCGCCGCCGACGCGCCGGCGAGCCCGGTGCCGACGACGATGATGTCGAAGCGGCGCTTGTTGTTCGGGTTGACGAGCTTGATGGAGAACTTGTGGTTGTCCCACTTCTCCTGGATCGAGCCCTCGGGGATCTTCGAGTCGAACGTGATCGGCGGCATCAGCCCACCCCCACCACGCCGGCCATCACGGCAAGGGGGAACGACACGTTCCCGACCACGATGATGGCTGCGAAGATCGCGGCGAAGTCGCGTCGCCAGCGGTTGAACCGCGGGTTGTTCCACCCCATGGACTGGAAGAGGCTCCAGGCGCCGTGGAAGAGGTGGAAGCCCAGGGCGATGTTGGCGACGACGTAGAGGATGCCGACCGGGATGCGGCTCAGGCTGCCGTCGACGTTCTCGTAGACCGCTCCCCGCACGAACGTGTAGCCGGTGCCCGTCCAGGACAGGTCGAACAGGTGCCAGACGATGAAGAGGCCGACGATGATCCCGCTCCAGCGCATCGTGCGGCTGGCGTAGTTCGCGGCGACGTAGTCGCGGCGGCCCTGGTACTTGGTGTTGCGGGCCGCGTGGTTCATCCGCGTCAGCGAGTAGGCCGCGTGGATGTGGAGGGCGAACGCGACGATCAGCCCGATCCGCATCAGCCAGAGCGTGGTCGTGCGCGGGAGGAACGGGACCAGCAGCGTCCGGAGCCACTCGGCGTACTCGTTGAAGTGACCTGGGCCCAGGTACATCTTCAGGTTGCCGAGCATGTGGAAGAACACGAAGCCCATGAGTGCGATGCCGGTGATCGCCATCACGTACTTCTTGCCGACCGCCGATCGGTAGAGCTCGATCGGCAGCGGTGCTCGACGCTTCGGTTTCTGCGGGGCCGGCCTCGACGTGGCCGCACGGGCCACCGTGGTGCTCGCCATCGAACGGGAACCTATCGCCGTGACGTGGGTGTCACGAAGCTGGCGCGGTCCAGGTGAGCACCACCGCGTCGCCGATGCGGTCCCGCACCTCCGCCACCTCGTCGTCGGGGTGACGTCCCGCGGCGAGGTCGCGGTCGAGCGCGCGCACGCCGGCGGCGAGCTCGTCGGGGTGATCGGTCTCGGCGTGGTCGAAGTAGCTCGTCTGCCGGCGGATGTCCGGGTCGAGGAGCAGCTCGGGGTGCCGGCACAGCGCGGCCATCGACCCGTCGACGAGGTCCTCGTAGCGGACCGGCGTGGCCGAGGCGCCGGGCAGGGCGCGCGTGAGGTCGTCCATGGTCTGGTGCGCGTCGACGAAGTGGGCGGTCGTCTCGGGGAAGTACTCCATGATCCAGTGGACCTCGAGGTGCTCCCGGGTGAACGCCATGAGCACCACCCGTCCGCCCGGTCGCGCCACCCGGCAGGCCTCGGCGAGGGCCTGCGCCCAGTCGGGGACGTGGTGCAGCATCGAGCACAGCAGCACGGCGTCGACCGAGCGGTCGGCGAAGGGCAGCGCGGCCGCATCGGTCCGGACGACGGGAAGCTGCTTCGACGCAGCGACCGCGAGCATGCCCGGGTCGACGTCGGCCACGACCGGGCGCATGCCCAGCTCGCGCAGCGCCGCGCTGTAGTTGCCGGTCCCGCCGCCGACGTCGACCAGCGCCGGGCGCGCCCTCGAGTCCGACACGGAGCGGGCCGAGCACCGACGGGCTGGCCGCCCGCGTCGTGTCGTAGGTGCGGGCCTGGCGGGTGTAGTCGTGCCGGGTGGCCACTGGACCAGCCTGCTCCATAGCTTGACAGGCATATAACTGCAGAGGCATGCTGCGGCGGTGTTCGAGGTGATCGCCGAGCCGAACCGCCGCCAGATCCTCGACCTGCTGCGCGAGCGGGAGCGGCCGGTGGGCGAGCTGGTGGCCGAGCTGGGGCTGTCGCAGCCCGGCGTCTCCAAGCACCTGCGGGTGCTGCGGGAGGCCGGCCTGGTCGACGTCACGACCGATGCCCAGCGGCGGCTCTACCGCATCCGGCCCGAGCCGCTGCGGGAGATCGACGAGTGGCTCATGCCCTACCGGGCCGCGTGGCGCAGCCGGCTCGACGCGCTCGAGCAGCACCTCGACGAGATGCCCGACTGAGGAGAGAGAGATCCATGACCGAAGGAGACCTCGGCACGCTGGCCGAGCACGAGGGCGAGTGGCAGGTGCGCTTCGAGCGGCGGCTGCGCCACCCGCTCGAGAAGGTGTGGCGGGCTGTCACCGAGCGCGAGCACATGCAGGCGTGGTTCCCCGACGAGATGGACGGCGAGCGGCGAGCCGGGGCGCCACTGACGTTCCGCGACAAGGGCATGAACATGACCTTCGAGGGCGAGATGCTCGTGTTCGAGCCGATGTCGACCATGGAGCTGCAGTGGGGTCCGACCAACAAGCTCCGCATCGACCTGCGGGCCGACGGCGACGAGACCGTGCTCACCCTGGTCGAGACGCTCGGCGAGCTCGGTGAAGCGGCGCGTGACGCGGCCGGCTGGCACGAGTGCCTGGACCGCCTCGTCGCGGACCTGGCCGGCGAGGAACCTCCGTCCTTCGGCACCGTCTGGGCCCGCATCCACCCCGCCTACGTGGAGGCCTTCGGCCCCGAGGCCGCCACCATCGGCCCACCCGAGGGCTGGCAACCACCGAGCTGAGGCGGTTTCCGGGACTTGGGGCGTGCCAGGGCAGGCCTCAAGTCCCGGAAACGATGACCGCCTCGTAGTGGTTGGTGGCCGAGTGGTCGCCCGCGTCGAGGGTGAGCCGCAGCTCGAGCGGCCCGGACACGTCGGGGATGACGAACTGCAGGGTCCCGACCCGCAGGCACTCGTCTGCGCCGACGTCGCCTTGCCACGACCACCGGTGCGAGCCGCCGGTCCAGGTCAGCTCGGCTCGCACGGTCACCCCGTCGAGCGGGGTGCGCAGGTCGCTGACGACGTGGACGTCGAGCGCGAACGGGTCGCCGGGCGCGACGGTCGCCGGCAGCCGGTCGGCCACGACGATCACCGGCCGGCACGCGTCGCGCAGCACGCCGTAGGCCGCCTTCGGCACCCGCTCGTGGTCGAGCACCGACCACGTGATCGCCGGGTGGCCGTCGGCGAGGAGGAAGTGGGCGAAGCCGCCGGTCGGCCGGTACTTGAGCCGCCGCAGCGTCTCGACGTGGTGCTTGACGACGGTGGCCTGGTACGCCTGGGTCGCGGCCTGCCACGAGGCGAAGGTCGGGTGCTCGGCCGGTGGGACGTGCTCGTCGAAGCGCCGCTTCTGGAGCGAGTGGGTGTGCTCGAGCCCTTCCCAGTCGAGGTCCGGCCAGCGGGCGGGCTCGAGGAAGTCGTCGGTGGTGGGCACGGCCTGGGCACCGAACTCGCCGACCCACCGCACGAGCCGGGGGAGCCGG
>JAFBAD010000309.1 GCA_019247975.1 Acidimicrobiia bacterium | reverse complement strand
CGATCGCCGGAGCGAGGCCGTGCTCGACGAGGTCGAACACCGCCTGCTCGGTGGTCGCCAGCAGCACCTTGTCGATCGAGGTCTCGGCGGCGAGGTGGCCGCCGTCCGCGAGCCGGTGTTGCGTGGCGCGGGAGCGGGCCCGGAAGGCGGCGAGCAGCTGCACCGCCGCGCCCAGCTCGGTTGGGTCGAGCGCGCCGTCCGGCGCGGTGTCGAGGAGCTGCTGCATCCGGCGGTGCAGGTAGGCGCCGCGGTGCCACAGCGCGGTGCTGCGCTCGTAGGGCAGCAGGTCCATGGCGACGGACCACCCCTGGCCCTCGTCGCCGAGCGTGCGCTCGACCGGCACGGAGACGTCGTCGAAGAACACCTCGCAGAACTCGAGCGCGCCGTGCATCGTGAGGATCGGCCGCACGGTGATGCCTGGCGTGTCCATGTCGACGAACAGCGCCGTGATGCCTCGGTGCGCCGACTCGAGCGTGCCGGTCCGGGTCAGGAGGACGCAGCGCTGCGCGTACTGCGCGTAGCTCGTCCACACCTTCTGCCCGGTGACCCGCCAGTTGTCACCGTCACGCACCGCCTTGCAGGCGAGCGATCCGAGGTTGCTGCCCGTGCCCGGCTCCGAGAACCCCTGGCACCAGAGCTCGTCGCCGCGCAGCAGCCGCGGAACCATCTCGGCCGCGAGCTCCGGCGGCGCGTAGTCGATCATCGTGGGCGCCAGGACCTCGGTCATCGACCAGCCGCCGGGGTCGACGAGGCCACGGGCGGTCAGCGCCTCACCGAGGTAGGCCCGCAGCAGCGGCGAGCCGCCCAGGCCGTCGACCCGCTCGGGCCAGCCCCAGCGGATCCATCCTGCGTCGTAGGTCGCCCGCTTGACCTTGGTCAGCTGCGCCATGTGCGCGTCGAGCCCGTCGCCCGGTGCGTGCTGGGGCGCGAGCGCGGCGGCGTGCTCGTCGAGCCAGCGATCGAGCGAGGTCCGGTACTCCTCGAGCTCCATCAGGTGGACGAGGTCGGCTGCGGCCGGGTCGGGTCGTGCTCCTGGCCCGAGTCGCGCGAGCCGCTCTTGCGGAGGAACGTCATCTTCCGCGTGTGCAGCCGCCAGCCGGCGTCGGTCCGCCGGTACGTGTCGGCGTACCAACCGATGCGCATCGCGTGCGTCTTCTGCTCGACGAAGCAGAGCGGCTGCTCGCCGGTCCCGGTGTCGGCGTCGTCCGTCAGAGCCAGAGGACCCACCATGAAGAGGCCCTTCGGGGCGGCCGCGACGAGCGTCGGGAAGTCGGCCAGGGGATAGGTGTCACCGAAGGCGCTGTAGCTGCCGTCGGGGGTGAACACCTCCATCACCGCCTCGACGTCGTCCTTGGTCATCCCGACCGCGTAGCGGGCCAGCAGCTGCTGGATCTCGATGACGTCGGCCATGGGCGCCTGGTCCATGCGCGGGACGATAACCAAGTTCTCCTGTAGCGGCAACGACACTGGCGACACTGCGGAAAGCATGGGACACTCGCCCGATGCAGGCACCCGATGCCCCCCGGATCGAGCCGCTGCCGCCGAGGGAGTGGAGCCCGGAGATGCGCGACGCGCTCGCGGTGCTGCTGCCCGAGCACCCGCGCCACCCGCGTCCGAAGCGCGAGGGCGGGCCGAAGGGGCTCAACGCGCTCGGCATGTTCGCCCACCACCCGGCGCTCACCCGGGCCTTCAACACGTTCAACGGCCACATCCTCTTCATGACCTCGCTGTCACCTCGCCAGCGCGAGCTGGTCGTGCTGCGGGTCGCGCACCGCCGCGACGCCGAGTACGAGTGGACCCAGCACGTGCTGATGGCGGGCGACGCAGGCATCACCGACGAGGAGGTCGAGCGGATCGCGGCCGGGCCCGGCGACTCGGCTTGGTCCCTGCCGGACCAGGCGCTGCTGCGGGCCACCGACGAGTTGCTCGACGACGCGCTGATCACCGACGCGACCTGGGAGGTGCTCGCCGAGGAGCTCGACACCGAGCAGCTCATAGACCTCGTCTTCACGGTCGGCGCCTACGACCTCGTCGCCATGGCGTTCCGCACGTTCGGCGTGCAGCTGGACGAGGATCTGCGGAAATGATATTCTCGCATTCGGAGATCGCTGCTATCAGCACGCTGCCGCCCGACCGGAGGACCTGAGCGACATGGCGCACTTCCAGAAGCCCGCCGAGGGCTCGTGGACCGAGCACTTCGGACTCGACACCGAGCCGGTCAACTACGAGGACTCCACCAGCCCGGCGCACTACGAGCTCGAGCGCGACGCGATCTTCGGGCGCACGTGGCTGAACGTGGGCCGGGTCGAGCAACTGCCCCGCAAGGGCAGCTACTTCACGCGAGAGCTCGATGCGGCGCGCACGTCTGTGGTCGTGGTGCGGGGCACCGACGACGAGGTGCGCGCCTTCCACAACATGTGCCGCCACCGCGGCAACAAGCTCGTGTGGAACGACTTCCCGCGCGAAGAGACGGCGGGCATCTGCCGGCAGTTCACCTGCAAGTACCACGGGTGGCGCTACGACCTCGAGGGTCAGCTCACGTTCGTGCAGCAGGAGGGCGAGTTCTTCGACCTCGACAAGTCGGAGTTCGGGCTCGCGTCCGTGCAGTGCGAGGTGTGGGAGGGGTTCATCTTCGTGAACCTCGACCCGAGCAACACCACGCCGGTGCGCGACTACCTCGGCGAGATCGGCAAGAGCATCGAGGGCTACCCGTTCCACCTGATGACGCAGGTGCACCGGTACCGCGCAGAGGTCGGGAGCAACTGGAAGCTCTTCATCGACGCCTTCGCCGAGTTCTACCACGCACCTGTTCTGCACGCGAAGCAAGCGGTCGACGAGGAGTCGCGCAAGCTGCAGGGGTTCGGGTACGAGGCCCTCGCGTACGACGTCGACGGTCCGCACAGCATGGTGTCGTCGTGGGGCGGGATGTCGCCGCCGAAGGACGAGAGCATGGTCAAGCCCATCGAGCGGGTGCTGCGCAGCGGCCTGTTCGGCGTGTGGGACGCGCCCGACATCGGGCTCGACGAGCTGCCGCCGGGCGTCAACCCCGCCCGCCACAAGTCGTGGGGGACCGACTCGTTCGTGTTCTTCCCGAACTTCATGGTGCTGATCTGGAAGCCGAACTGGTACCTCACGTACCACTACTGGCCGACGTCGTACAACACGCACATCTTCGAGGGGACGCTCTACTTCGTCCCGCCGAAGACGGCCTACGAGCGCCTGCAGCAGGAGCTCGCGGTGGTGACGTTCAAGGAGTACGCGCTCCAGGACGGCAACACCCTCGAAGCCACGCAGTCGATGCTCGAGTCAGGCGCGGTCAACCGCTTCCCGCTGAACGACCAAGAGGTCCTGCTCCGCCAGCTGCACACCACGGCGGGCCGCTACGTGCGTGAGTACGAGGAGCAGCAGTCGACCACGCCGGTCCGGATCTCGGCCGCGTCCTGAGCTGAGGAGCGACGACATGACGACCTTCCCCGCTGACTTCGCAGACCTCGAGCCGTTCGCCGACTGGGCCGTGCCCACCGAGCGGGCCCGCTACGAGAAGCGGCTGTCCTGCACGATGGACGAGCTGCAGGCCTTCTACGACGCGGTGTTCCCGCGGCTCGAGGCGGGCACCGAGTACCTGAAGAACGTGCAGCTCGACGGCATCTCCGAGGAGGACACCCGGCTGGTCTGGCTGTTCTCCTCGCTGGTCACGGTGTCGTTCCCGGTCGAGGTCTGGGCGCAGCCCCGGGTGCCCGACAGCGGCGCGTCGGAGTTCAACGCGGTGATGGAGCCGGCGATCTGACCACTGCGGTCGTCCTGGTCCACGGCGGCGGCTTCGACGGACGCTGCTGGGACCGGCTGCTCCCGCACCTGACCGGTCCCGCGATCGCGGTCGACCTCCCCGGTCGCGGGCGCAGCCCGATGCCGCTGGATCAGGTCGACATCGGGGTGTGCGCAGCGTCGGTGCGCGACCAGGTCGACGCGGCTGGCTTCGACGACGTCGTGCTGGTCGGTCACTCGCTCGCGGGCAGCACGCTGCCGGCGACCATCGGCCTGCTCGGCGACCGCGTGCGCCACGCGGTGTTCGTCGCGAGCACCGTGCCCGAGCACGGCACCAGCGGGCTCGACACGCTCGATCCCGAGATCCAGGAGACGGCGCGCGCCGGCATGGAGTCCGGGAGCCGGGAGATGTTGATGAACGAGGAGATCGCGAAGCTCGTCATCGGCGAAGACCTCGACGACGAGCAGTTCGCCTGGTGCATGCAGATCCGGGTGCCCGAGGCGCCCCGGCTCGTGACCGAGGCCGTCGACCTCACCCCGCTCCGGTCGGCCGTGCCCCGCACCTGGGTGCGCACGCTCGGGGACCTGATCGTCGCGCCCGACAAGCAGCTGCGCTTCGCCGCGAACGTCGGCGACTGCCCCGTCGTCGACCTCGACGCCGGTCACATGTGCATGGTCAGCCAGCCCGAAGCCCTCGCAGAGATCCTCAACCCCCTCGCCACCTGACCCCGCCCACTGCGAAATTGGCCCGGTTGGGAGCGGTATGCGATCCTTCCCCGGCCAATTTCGGGATGGGCAGCTGGGTCAGGCGGGGACCTGGTCGGGTTTGGCGAAGGCGAGGAGGGCAGCCCGGTCGGCCGGCAGGGCGAAGCCGGCCTTGATCGTCGCGTCGACCGCCTTGTCGAAGCGCTGGCGGTAGTCGGCCCGGGACGGGTACAGCTGGGCGATCCGCTGCGGGGTGAACGGCTTGTCCGAGCCGAGCAGCAGGCAGATGGTCGACGGGTTCGGGGCGGTGGCGCCCGACAGGGCGGACACGGGCACGTCGACCGGCGGCGTGCGGATGCCGCCGAGCGCAATCCCGTCCGCGTCGCGGTTCTGCGTCGGGCCGGTCGTCCCAGCGGTCACGTCGAGCCGTGGCGCGGTGCGAGGCGCCTTGCCGGTGTCGAGCCAGGTGACGAGCGCGTGCAGCGCCGCCTTCATCACGATGTGCATCGGACCGTCGTTGATCGGCACGCCGCAGTGGATGTACTTCGACGACGACCCGACCAGCCGCGTGTCCGCGTGTGCGGTGCCGGCGACCTCCCAGAGCCGGAACGTCTTCGAGTCGTCCTGGCGGGCCGCGTAGGAGCCGATCACGCTGGTGGCGTCGGTCTCGGTCTGGATGTCCATGACCGGCGTGTCGACGTCGGTGCGGAAGATCGTGGCGGTACCGCCCAGGGAGCCGGCGATGTCCGCGTACTTCCCGGGAGCGACGAGCGGTATCCCCGAACCGCCGCGACTGTGGATGAAGAACCCGTCGAAGGCGTGCACGAGCGGCTGCACGCCGTTGTAGTAGCTGACGAGCGCGAACGCCGACTGCGACTCACCGGCCGCGATCACCCGCTTCGGCTGCAGGCCGTCGAGGCCGGCGCCGCCACGCAGCGCCCGCGCGACCTGCGTCATGATGTCGAAGGAGAAGCCGTCACCGGGCTGCTCCAGCGACCCGTAGCGCGCGGGGTCGATCTTCTTCAGGCCCTTGCCGGCTGCGTCGGCGCCGGGAACGCCCGACACGCTGACCGCGACCGGTCCGCCCTCGACGCCGATGCGCTGCGCGGACACACCGACCCACACCGCGCCGGAGCGCTCGATCTCCTCGTAGCCGTTCGTCCACTCGGGCTCGGCATCGACGCCGCCGCTGACGTTGAGCCACTCCTCGATCACCGTGCCGTCGAAGTCCGACGCCTTCTTCGGCGCGCGCACGAGCACGCGGGTGCGGTAGTGCGCGTGGTGGTCGGGCTCGAAGGTCCAGCGCCCGTCCTTCGTCCGCTCCCCCTGTTCCTTGTAGTCGGTGGCGGTGCCCTCGGCCGCGTACTCGCGCTCCACGTAGCCGGCCTTGCCGATCACGTCGGGATCCGCGGTCGCGATGAACACGCCGTCGCCGCCGCTGAGCTCGTTCGACAGATCGGCCTTCGGCCCCGCCGGCGCGGTGGTCGCGGTCTCCACCGGCTCGGTCGTCGTCGACGACGTCGACGACGCGCGGTCCTTCGTGTCGTCGCTGCTCGAGCACGCGGCAACCGTCGCGACGAGCAGCAGGGCGATGGCGATCCGGGTCATCCGCAGCACGGCGCGAGAAGGTAGTGCACGGGTAGAAGGAAATTCTCGGACGCTGGAGCGCCGCTCTCCTCCAGCTCCAGTACGCTTCACGCGGTGAGCACCGACGAGCCCGCGGACGCCGGCACGACGACGTGGCGGGAGCAGGCGGTGGCCCGCTCGCTGGACTCGGCTCGGGCTCGCGCGGAGAACCGGGTGCAGCGCTTCATCGACGCTGCGCTCGAGCTCATCGCGGACAGCTCCACCGGCAAGGACTTCACCGTGCAAGAGGTGGTGGAGCGCTCCGGCCAGTCGCTGCGGAGCTTCTACCAGTACTTCGGCGGGAAGCAGGAGCTGCTGCTCGCGCTGTTCGAGGAGTCGGTGCGGTCGACCGCGGAGGACCTGCGCGAGAAGGTCGGCCAGGAGGGCGATCCGCTCGAGCGGCTGCACCAGTTCGTGGTCGAGTACTACCGCCTGTGCCGGCCGACGCGGCGGGGCAAGGCGAAGAAGGGCACGCCGGTCGCCCTGGCCGAGTTCGCGCAGCAGCTCATGACCGCGCACCCGCAGGAGGCCACGCGCGCGTACGCGCCGCTCGTGTCGCTGTTCGAGAGCGTGCTCGACGAGGCGATCGACGCGGGCGTCGTGCGCGACGGCCTGGCCCGCCGTCGGGTGGCCGGCATCGTGCTCGAGGCGATCATGTTCAACGCCTTCTCGACGACCATCGGCGGGCCCGGCGCGGACAAGGGCACGGGTGACCCGGCCGAGGAGCTGTGGGACCTCTTCCTCAACGGGGTCGCCTCGTAGACCGGCCCGCCCGGCGTCGGCGGGACTGCCGCAACCGGGGTGGTATAACATGGTTCTCATCGCTGATAACCATGTTCTCGGTAGGAGCTCCTGATGGGCACAACGGGCCGGCAGATGTCGCTGGTGGGGTTCATGCAGGCCGGGAACACCTCGGTCTACGCGGGGTCCTGGCGCCACCCGGCCACCGAGCACGGCTTCCTGACCGCCGGCTACTACCAGAAGCTCGGCCGCGTCCTCGAAGACGGCTGCTTCGACATGATGTTCTTCGACGACCGCCTGGCCATGCCCGGCATCTACGGCGGTTCGGTCGCCGAGGCGGTGCGCCGCGGGGCGCGCCCGGTGAAGCTCGACCTCAGCATCGTGCTCGGTCTGATCGCCGGCGCGACCGAGTCGATCGGCCTCGGCGCGACGTACTCGACGACCTACTACTCGCCGTTCCACGTCGCCCGCACCTTCGCGACGCTCGACCACCTCACCGGTGGTCGTGCCGCGTGGAACGTCGTGACGTCGATCAACGACGGGGAGGCGCAGAACTTCGGCGTCGACCACCACCTCGGTCACGACGAGCGCTACGACCGCGCCGACGAGTTCCTCGAAGCGACCACCCGGCTGTGGGACACCTGGGAGGACGACGCGCTGATCCTCGATCGGGAGGGCGGCATCTTCGCCGACCCCGAGAAGGTCAGCGAGCTCGACTTCGAGGGGGAGTGGTTCCGGGTGCGCGGGCCGCTCACCGTGCCTCGCTCGCCGCAGGGCCGGCCGGTCCTGCTGCAGGCCGGGTCGTCGGGCCGAGGCCGCGACTTCGCGGCGCGCTGGGCCGAGCTCATCTTCACCGGTGACCCCGGCGTCGAGGTCGCCCGCTCGCACTACAAGGACCAGAAGGAGCGCATCGGCGAGCTCGGGCGCGATCCCGACTCGGTGCGGATGCTGCCGATGGCCTACACCGTCGTGGGTGAGTCCCACGCCCACGCCGAGGAGCGTGAGCAGCTCTTCCTCAACGAGCTCGTGCACCCGATGGCGTCGTTGACCTTGCTGTCCGAGCTGATGAACTACGACTTCTCCGGGATGGAGCTCGACGCGCCGATCACCGACGAGCTGATCGAGACGGTGTCGGGGGTCCGCGGCCTGGTGAAGAACATGCGCGACCACGTCGGCGGAGACACGGTGACGCTCGGCGACCTCGCCGGCCACCGCGCCACCCTCTTGCAGGGCCCGCGCTTCGTGGGCACCGGCACCGAGGTGGCCGACCAGATGGAGGAGTGGTTCACCGGCGGCGCCTGCGACGGCTTCGTCATCGCGGCGACCCACTGCCCTGGCGCCTACGAGGACGTCGTGCGGATGGTCGTGCCCGAGCTGCAACGTCGGGGTGTGTTCCGTGATCGCTACACCGGCCACACCCTGCGCGACCACCTCGGCCTCGAGCGCCCGACTGCGGTGGCCGGCGGCACCGCCTGATGCCGCGGGCCCGTCGGTCCGAGCTCGCCACGCCGGCGAGCAGCGAGAAGATGTGCGCGAAGGCGCCGGGATCGGGGGCGGACCTCGTGTTCCTCGACCTCGAGGACGCGTGCGCGCCGGTGGTGAAGGAATCGGCCCGGGCCACCGTGGTCGCCGCGCTGACCGGGCAGGACTGGGGCCGGGTCGTCCGCGCCGTGCGGGTG
>JAFBAD010000251.1 GCA_019247975.1 Acidimicrobiia bacterium | reverse complement strand
ACCGACAAGCGCTCCCGGGCACCGGGGTGGCGCACCAACATCCCCCCAAGGAGAACACCCCGATGATGACCCAGTTCAACACCCTCGCCGCTTACCTCCGTGCTCGCTTCGGTGACACCGAGCGTGGCGCTTCGCTCGTGGAGTACGCGCTGCTCGTCGCCCTGATCGCCGTGGTCTGCATCGCAGCCGTGACGCTGCTCGGCAGCAACGCGTCGTCCAAGTTCAACAAGGTCGGCGCTTCGATCGGTCAGTAACCGATCCACCTTCTGACGGAGGAGGCGGGCTCGACGAGCCCGCCTCCCTCCGCGTCCCGGCACCGGCGATACCGTCGGTACCGATGTCGGTCAGCTTCACCCCCCAGGGCCCGCCCGAGACCGTGCTCGATGCCGAGCCGGCCGACGCGATCGACGCACTCGTCATCGCGCTCTCCTCGCCGGAGACCGACCGCCGTGCCGCGGTCGCCGCAGTGGTGGCCCGGTGGCCGCGGTTCCTCGACGCCTGGGCCCGGGTCGGTGAGCTCGCCCGTGACGAGGTCGAGGCCTACGCCGCCTTCCGCGTCGGGTACCACCGGGGTCTCGACCGCCTGCGCCAGAACGGCTGGCGGGGTAGCGGCTACGTCCGCTGGACCCACCCCGAGAACCAGGGGTTCCTGCGGGCCCTGTACGGGCTCGCAGTGACCGCCGATCGCATCGGCGAGCAGGACGAAGCCGAGCGCTGCGCGCTGTTCCTGCGCCAGCTCGACCCTGACTTCAGCTCCCCGCCCACATGAAGACGTTCTTGATCTCGCTGTAGGTGTCCATCGCGGCCATGCCGAGCTCGCGGCCGAGGCCGGAGCGCTTGTAGCCACCGAAGGGCGTCTCGGGTCGCACGCTGCGGTGTGAGTTCACCGACAGCGTGCCGGTGCGCAGCGCCTTGGCGACGCGGATCGATCGGCCGGCGTCGTTGGTCCACACCGAGCCGGACAGCCCGTAGTCGCTGTCGTTGGCGATGCGCACCGCTTCGTCCTCGTCGTCGAACGGGATGATCGACGCGACAGGTCCGAAGATCTCCTCGCGCGCGATGCGCATCGAGTTGTCGACGTCGGCGACGACCGCAGGGGAGAGGTAGAAGCCGCTCGGCCCGATCGGCTCACCGCCGCAGACGACCCGGGCGCCTTCCTTCACGCCGACCTCGATGTAGTCGAGCGACGTGCGCCGCTGGCTCTCGGAGATGAGCGGACCCATCTCGGTCTCCTCCTCGAGCGGCGCGCCCACGGTCATCTGCTTCGTGCGCTCCGCGAACCGCGCCACGAAGTCCTCGTAGATCGGCCGCTGCACGAGGATGCGGCTGCGCGAGCAGCAGTCCTGGCCGGCGTTGCCGAACACCGCACCGGGGGTCTCGTCGACGCAACGGTCGAGGTCCGCGTCCGCGAACACGACGCTCGCCGACTTGCCCCCGAGCTCGAGCGACACGCGGGTGATGTTGCGGGCCGACGCGCGGAGGATGCCGGCACCCGTCGCGGTCTCGCCGGTGAAGCCGATCTTGGCGACGCGACGGTCGCCCACGAGCGTCTCACCGACGACCGAGCCCGGGCCCGGGAGCACGTGCACGTACTCGTGCGGGACGCCGGCCTCGACGAGGATGTCGCCGAGCGCGAGCGCGGTGAGCGGGGTGAGCGAAGCGGGCTTGAGGATGATCGGGTTGCCGCAGGCGAGCGCCGGCGCCACCTTCCACGACGCGATCAGCAGCGGGAAGTTCCACGGGACGATCAGCGCGCAGACGCCGACCGGCTCGCGCAGCACGACGTCGAGGCCCGGGTCCGACACCGGGACCACCGAACCCGTGTGCTTGTCGACCGCGCCGGCGTAGTACTCGAACGTGCGGGCGGCCGCGCCGGCCTCCCAGCGCGCGTCGTTGATCGGGTGCCCGGCGCCGATCGCCTCGAGCCGGGCCAGCTCCTCCTGGCAGTCGGAGATGACCTGCGCGACGCGGTGGAGGACGCGGCTCCTCGTCGCCGGGTCGGCCCACGCGCCGTGGGTCTCGAAGGCCTCGTGGGCCATCGTGAGCGCGTCCTCGACGTCGGCCACGCCGGCCTGGCACACCTCGGTCAGCGGGCCGCCGCTCGCAGGGTCGGTGAGCGTGAACGTCAGCCCACCGGCGGCCTGCCGCCGGTGGCCGCCCACGATCAACTGCTCGGCCATGGACGGCTGTCCTTCCGGTGCGTCTGCTGGGACGCGGCACTATACGGCCGTGTCTGAGCAACCACGTCTTGACGGAAAGGTCGCGCTGATCACGGGGGCCGCGGCCGGCATGGGTCGAGTCGCGGCGCTCCGCTTCGCGGCCGAAGGAGCACGCGTCGCGGCCGTCGATCGGGCCGACTGCACCGAGACGGTGGACGCCGTGACGAGCGCCGGGGGCGACGCCCTGGCGGTCAGCTGCGACGTGACCGACCCGGCGTCGGTCGAGGCCGCAGTGGCGGCGACGGTGGATCGCTTCGGCCGGCTCGACGTCCTCTACAACAACGCCGGCGTGAGCCTGGCCGACGACGACGGCGCCGTGACCACCCCGGAGTCGACCTGGGACACGACGATGGACGTCAACGTCAAAGGCGTCTGGCTTGGCTGCCGGTACGGCATCCCGGCCATGCTCGACAGCGGCGGCGGCTCGATCATCAACGTGGCGTCGTTCGTGGCCCACCTCGGTGCGGCCACGCCCCAGCTCGCCTACACCACGTCCAAGGGCGCCGTGCTGGCGATGACCCGCGAGATCGCGGTGATCCACGCCCGGGAGGGGATCCGGGCCAACGCCCTGTGCCCGGGACCGGTGCTGACGCCGCTCCTGGCCAAGTACATGGCCGACGACGCGGCCCGCCAGCGGCGCCTCGTCCACATCCCGATGGGCCGCTTCGGCGAGGCCGAGGAGATGGTCAACGGCGCCTTGTTCCTCGCCTCCGACGAGTCGTCGTTCATGACCGGGCAGTCGCTGATCATCGACGGCGGGATCACCGCCGCCTACACCACGCCCGACTAGACCGGACCGGATGGATGGTCCGGTCCTCGAGGTCGAACGGCTGAAGGAGCTCATCGACAACGACGAGGTCGACACGGTGCTCGTCGTCTTCCCCGACCTGCAGGGCCGGCTGATGGGCAAGCGGGTCACCGGCCGGTACTTCCGGGACAACGTCCTGGACGGGAGCATCGAGGCCTGCAACTACCTGCTGGCGGTCGACGTCGACATGACGCCGCTGCCCGGCTACCGCTACGCCAACTGGGATCAGGGCTACGGCGACTTCAGCGCGGTGCCCGACCTCGCGACCCTGCGTCTCGTCCCGTGGATCGACAAGACCGCGTTCGTGATGTGCGACCTCGTCGACGAGGAGGGCCGTGGGCCGGTCGAGGTGTCGCCCCGGCGCATCCTGCGCAGCCAGATCGATCGCGCCGCGGAGATGGGCTACCAGGTGCACATCGGCGCCGAGCTCGAGTTCTTCCTGTTCAAGGAGAGCTACGCGGACGCTGCTGCCGGCGAGTACCGCACGCTCACGCCGCACGCCGACTGGATCGAGGACTACCACATCCTCCAGACGACCCGTGACGAGTACCTGATCCGCCAGATCCGCAACGGCATGGACGCGGCCGGCGTGCCGGTCGAGTTCTCCAAGGGCGAGGCCGGGCGGGGCCAGCACGAGATCAACCTCGAGTTCGCCGAGGCGCTCGAGATGGCCGACCGCCACACGATCTACAAGAACGGTGCGAAGGAGATCGCCGACATCAACGGCCGCTCGCTCACGTTCATGGCGAAGTACTCGATGGACGAGGTCGGGTCGTCGTGCCACATCCACTCGAGCGTGTGGGACAAGAGGGGCCGGCGCTCGCTCATGTGGGACCCGCGCTCCGGTGACCACTTCTCCAAGGTGTTCCGGGGCTGGCTGGGCGGGCTCGTCCACTGCTCCCGCGAGCTCACGTGGCTGTTCGCGCCGTACGTCAACTCGTACAAGCGGTTCCAGCCCGATTCGTGGGCGCCCACCGCGGTCGCCTGGGGGCGCGACAACCGCACGTGCGGGCTGCGGGTGGTCGGCCGTGGTGCCGGCTACCGCGTGGAGAGCCGCATCCCCGGCGCGGACGTTAACCCCTACCTCGCGTTCGCCGGGACGATCGCCGCCGGCCTCCACGGCATCGAGCACGACCTGGACCCCGGCGCGCCGTTCGAGGGCAACGCGTACGAGTCCGACTCGGTGCCCCGCATCCCGTCGACGCTCGTCGAGGCGATCGACCTGTTCGAGCAGTCCGATGTCGCCCGCGGCGCCTTCGGCGACGACGTCCACCACCACCTGCTGAACACCGCCAAGCAGGAGTGGCGGGTGGCCAACTCCGTCATCACCGACTGGGAGCTGAGGCGCGGCTTCGAGCGCCTCTAGGTTGGCGGGGTGGCCAAGAGCGATGACGCGATCGTCGTGCCGCTCGCGGGGCACGACGTGCGGATCACGTCGCCGGACAAGGTCTTCTTCCCGAAGGCCGAGGCCACGAAGATGGACCTCGTCCGCTACTACGAGGCGGTCGCCGACCCCCTGATGGGCACGATGCAGGGCCGGCCGCTGCTGATGGAGCGCTACCCGGAGGGCGCGACCGGCAAGTCGTGGTTCCAGAAGCGGGTGCCGAAGGGCATCCCCGACTGGCTCGAGACGACGACGGTCGAGACGCCCAACGGCACCCAGGCGGAGGCCCTCGTCGCCGCCGACGTCGCGCACATCGCGTGGGCCGTGAACATCGGGTGCCTCGGCTTCCACGTGTGGCCGTACCTCGCCGGGTCGCCGGACGCGATCGTCGAGCTGCGGGTGGACCTCGACCCGTCGCCCGGCGTCGTCTACGACCAGGTGCGGGAGACCGCGCACCGCACCCGGGAGCTGCTCACCGAGCTGGGCATCCGCTCGTTCGTGAAGACGTCTGGCTCGAAGGGTCTGCACATCTACGTGCGCCTGCTCCCGCAATGGGACTCGTACCAGGTGCGTGCTGCGGCCGTCGCGCTGGCCCGCGAGCTGGAGCGCCGGCACCCCGACCTCATCACCGCGAAGTGGTGGAAGGAGGAGCGGGGCACGCGGGTGTTCTTCGACTTCAACCAGAACGCGCCCCACAAGACCGTGTTCGGGGCCTGGTGCGCGCGGCCGCGCACCGGCGCGCAGATCTCGATGCCGATCGAGTGGGACGACGTCGACGAGGTGACCAACGACGAGCTCACGATCCTCACCGGCCCCGCGCGTCTGGCCGAGCGCGGCGATGCGTGGGCGGAGATGAACGACGACCCGCAGACGATCGAGTCGCTGCTCGACATGTACGCGCGCGACATGGACGCCGGGCTGATGGACGCGCCCTGGCCGCCCGTCTACCCGAAGCAGCCGAACGAGCCGCCCCGCGTCAACCCCAGCCGGGCCCGGGCACCCGAGCCGGAGGAGACGTAGCCCTCAGGGCCGGCGGAGGGCGAAGAGGTCGCTGCCGTGCGCGTGCGCGGACACGCCGGTGGCGTGCCACTGGCCCCTGACCTCCTCGAGCAACTCGAGCCCGGCGTCCGCGAGCAGCTCGCGGATGAGCGTGACGTGGTGGCCCATGGACGCGTTCTGCTTGTCCGGCTGACGGGTGTACAGCCCACCGCCGAGGCTTTCGTAGCGGCGCCCACGGTGCTCGGGCTCGTCCTCGTCCTCCCAGATCGCGTTGAACGTGACCAGGAGGCTGCCCCCGGGGTGGAGCACGCGGCTGAGCTCGGCGAGGTAGTTGCGGATGCCGTCGAGCGACATGTGCATGAAGACGGCGAACGCGCACGCCACGTCGAACGACGCGTCGGCGAAGGGCAGCTGCACGTTCGCCGGGTCGACGGAGCCCTTCCGGTTGTACTTGGTGCCGCGCGCGTCGAGGAGCACGAAGTCGAAGTTCGGGAGCTTCGAGCCGTAGTTCTCGCGCAGCCAGTCGATGACGGCCGGCGCGACGTCGATGCCCACGTAACGACCCTCGTCGGAGAGGAACGACGCCAACGTGTAGGCGAGCTTCCCGGTCCCGCACCCGACCTCGAGCAGCGACGACGACGCGGTGAAGCCGAAGCGCTCGAGCGTGGCCAGCTGCCGGGGGCCGCGGTTGCCGCCGCCGACGCTGTGGAGCGTTGGATCAGGAGGTGGGAGGTCGATGCGGTCGAAAGGTACAAGGTCGGCGGCTGCTCGATAGCGTCGGGCCGTGGCCGGCGGCGGAGGCATCGGGGCGATCGGGCCGTTCCCGGCCGGGGTCGACACCCCCGAGCAGCGGGAGGAGTACGACAAGCTGCGCCGCCGCGTGCTCTGGACGCTGCCCTCCGGGCTGTACGTCCTCGGGAGCCGGGCCGGCGAGCGCCGCAACGGCATGACGCTGAACTGGGTCAGCCAGGTCTCGTTCGAGCCGAAGCTCGTCGCGGTGAGCGTGGAGCAGGGCGCGCTCACCCACGACCTCGTGCGCGACGGCGGCGTGTTCGTGGTCAACACAGTGAGCCGCGAGGACCGCGCGATCGTCCGCAAGTTCACCAAGCCGGTCGAGGTCGACGAGGCGGCGCGCACGCTGAACGGGTTCGCGTTCCACGACGGCCTGACCGGCGCGCCGGTGCTCGACCAGGCCCCCGCGTACATCGAGTGCGAGGTGCGCCAGACCGTCGACGTGGGCAACCACACGCTCTTCATCGGCGAGGTCGTCGCCTGCGGCTTCCAGGCCGACGAGGAGACACCGGTCCTCCGCATGGAGGACACCCGCATGAACTACGGCGGCTGATCAGGGGATCGGCACGACCTCGAGGCTCGGGTCGACGGCGATGAGCGCCTCGGCCACGACCGAGCGGTGGCAGCGGTCGTGGTCGCGACAGATGCAGAGCAGCGCGATCGACCGGTGCACAGCCACCTCGGCGAGCTCGTCGACGACGTCCGGCGCGGCGTCGACCGCCGCCTGCACGCGCGCTCGGGCGGCCGGATCGCCACGGCGGAACGCGGCCCGGTTGTCCGGCGGGTTGCCGAGCGGACGGTCGTGGCGGTAGCCGATCCCCGCCGCCTCCAGCGTCGCCGCCAGGCCCTTCTTCGAGAACCCCTTGCGCCGGCTGATCGGGTTCATCCGGACGTCGACGACCTCGGTGACGCCGTGGCGCCGCAGGTCATCGACCAGCTCCTCGGGGGTGCGGTCGTCGTACCCGATGCTGTGGATCCGGGCCACCGCCCATCCGTACCCACCTACGCTCGGACCGTGAGCGACGATCCGGTCACCATCCCCGAGCACGGTCGGGACGCCACCGAGCTGCTCGCCGACATCGAATCCATGCACGCCGAGGACATCGACTGGCGGGGCGGCCGGGCGTTCAGCCTCGTCTACAACCCCGGCGACGAGACGCTCGAGCGCCTGCTGGACGAGGTGGCCAGCGCCTACCTCCACGACAACGCGCTCAACCCGTTCAAGTACCCGAGCCTCCTGCGCATGGAGCAGGAGATCATCTCGATGGCGTGCAGCCTGATGGGCGCGCCGCCACGAGCCGGCGCGATCACCTCGGGCGGCACGATCAGCATCTTCTGTGCGGTGCACGTCGCCCGAGAGGAGGCCCGCAGCCGTGGCGTCGCGGAACCGCAGCTGCTCACGCCCTCGACCGCCCACCCCGCGTTCGCCAAGGCGGCGGAGTACCTCGACATCGAGCAGATCCGGGTGCCGGTCGGCGACGACGGCCGGGCCGACGTCGCAGCGATGGTCGACGCGATCGGGCCCCGCACGGGCCTCGTCGTCGGCTCCGCGCCGTGCTACCCGTACGGCGTCATCGACCCGATCACCGATCTGGCCGCCGCGGCGGCCGAGCGTGGCGTGCTGTTCCACACCGACGCCTGCCTCGGCGGCTGGTTGCTGCCGTGGTGGGAGCGGCTGGGCGAACCGGTCGCCCCGTGGGACTTCCGGGTCCCGGGCGTCACGTCGGTGTCGGCCGACATGCACAAGTACGGCTACACGTTCAAGGGCGCGTCGATCATCGCCTTCCGCACCCGGGAGCTCCTCGAGCGGCAGGTCTTCTGGTACGACGACTGGCCCGGCGGCCTGTACGCGTCGAGCACGCCCGCCGGCACCCGTCCCGCACCGCCGATCGCGGGCGCCTGGGCGGCGATCAACCACCTCGGGGTCGACGGCTACCTGCGCATGGCCGGCCAGGTCCTCGAGGCGACCCGCAAGATGCGGGCCGGCATCGCCGCGATCGACGGGGTGACGGTCAGCCACGAGCCCGACATGTCGGTCATGGAGCTGTGCGTGGACCCCGCGTCGGAGCTCGCGGTCGACATCGGCGGCGTCGGGGACGTGATGGACGATCGCGGCTGGCACCTCGACCGCCAGCAGGGCGGGCTCCACCTGATGCTCTCGCCGTACCACCTGCAGGTGATGGACGCCTTCCTTGCCGACCTCGCCGACGCGGTGGCGGCCCACGGTGCGAGCCGCGGCAAGGCGGCGACGTACGGAGGCGTGGCCTGATCATCGGCTACGTCCTCACCGGCGGCGCGAGCAGCCGGATGGGGACCGACAAGGCGCTGGTCGAGGTGGACGGCGTCCCGATGGCGAAGCGGGTCGCCGACGCGCTGCTCGAGGGTGGCTGCGAGGAGGTGGTCTGCGTGGGGGGCGATGCAGCTGCGCTCGAGCGCCTCGGCCTGCAGACGACGCCCGACGGTCATCCGGGTGAGGGGCCGCTCGGTGGCGTGCTGACCGCACTCGAGGACGCCGAGCGGGCCCAGCACCAGTTCGCGGTGATCAGCGCGTGCGACCACCCGTGGCTCACCGACGAGGCGGTCGCGGACCTGATCACCGGGGTGATGGTCGGCGGGGAAGTGGCCCAGGCCGGTGTGACCGACGGTGCGCGCCCGCCCCTGTTCTTCGCCGCGACGGTCCACCCGACGCTCGACCTGGTGCGGGATCTCTTCGCCCGCGGCGAGCGCTCCCTGCGCTGGATGGGCGCCCGCCTGCGGGTCTTCTCGGTCAACACGATCCCGCCAGAGGTCCTGCGGGACGTCGATTCGCCCGAGGACCTGCCCTGACCGATGGCGGGCCATCGACTCGCGGAGGGTAGTCTGCCGCACACATCGAGTACCCGAGCAGGAGCGCAGTGAGCGTCCCCGAGATCGACATCGACGAGTTCGCCCGGCGGAGGGACGAGGGCGCGCCGGTGGTCGATGTGCGCGAACCGGACGAGTACACCGCCGGCCACGTGCCGGGAGCGGCGCTCATCCCGCTGCGGACCGTGCCGGACCGGCTGGCCGAGGTGCCCGCCGACGGGGTGCTCGTGATCTGCAAGAGCGGGGCACGGAGCAGGAGGGCCGCCGAGTTCATGGCGGCCAACGGCATCCAGGCCACCAACGTCGCCGGAGGTACGTTGGCGTGGCTGGAGTCGGGCCGGGGGGTCACGAAGGGGGACGAGCCAGGGTGACCCGGTGCCCAGCCTGACCGGAGGCCGTCGGTGACGGACTTCGAGTGGGTCGACGACGACGAGGCGCTCGCCGACGTCGTTGCCGCGCTGGCTGAGGCTGACCGCTACGCGGTCGACACCGAGTTCCACCGCGAGCGCACGTACTTCCCGCGCGTCGCCCTGGTGCAGCTCGCCTGGGACGACCGCATCGTCCTGGTGGATCCCCTCGCGGTGAGCCTGCAACCGCTGGCCAAGGTGCTCGACGGTCCCGGCGTCGCGGTGATGCACGCGGCCGGGCAGGACCTCGAGGTGCTCGAGCTCTCGTGCGGGACGATCCCGACCTCGCTGTTCGACACGCAGCTCGCAGCAGGGTTCGACGGGTACGCCACGCCGTCACTGGCCGCGCTGGCCGAGCGGGTGGTCGGCTGCCGGCTGCCGAAGGGCGACCGCCTGACCGACTGGCTGCGGCGGCCGCTCGACAAGGAGCAGCTGCGCTACGCGGCGAGCGACGTCGCCCACCTGTTCACGATCCAGGACCACCTCACCGCCGACCTCGAGCAGGACGGCCGGCTGGAGTGGGCGCTCGACGAGTGCGAGCAGCTCCGCACCCGCAGCCGGTCGCTGCGCGATCCCGAGGAGGCCTGGCTCCGCATCAAGGAGGCTCGCCACCTGCGGGGGGCGACCGCCGGCGTCGCCCGAGCCGTCGCGGCGTGGCGCGAGCGCCGGGCCGCGGAGATCGACCAACCGGTGCGCTTCATCCTCCCGGACCTCGGCGTGGTGGGCATCGCGCAACGGGCACCTTCGACCCGAGACGACCTGCGGTCGATCCGCGGGCTCGACGAGCGCCACGTCCGTGGTCAGCTCGGCGACGAGCTGCTCGAAGCGGTGGCCGAGGGGAAGAAGCACCCGGCCGAGCGGCCGAGGTCCGAGGCCGTGGTCGAGCTGGAGCGCCAGCTGCGGCCGGCGGTCAGCCTCGTGTCCGCCTGGGTGAGCCAGCTCGCCCGGGACCTTCGCATCGACACGTCGCTGCTCGCGACCCGGGCCGACATCGAGGCGTTGCTCGGCGGGATCGAGGACGGCCGCCTGAGCGTCGGCTGGCGGGCCGACCTCGTCGGCGAACCGATCCGCCGGCTGGTCAAGGGCGACGCCGCGCTCGCCTTCGACGGCAACGGCGGACTCGTCCTCGAGGAGCGGTCCCACAACCGCATCCGCTGACGGGCTTCACACCCGAAGCCAGACCGCCTGGTCGGGTCCGAGGGTGCCGGTGAACGTCTCGCCTTCGCCGAGGCGGTCGCTCGACACGACGACGGTGCCCTGCAGGTTCGGGACGGCGACGGCCTCGTCGGTGAAGTTGACCGCGACGACCCGACGATCGTCACCCCGTGCCCGCTCCCAGGCGAGCGCGCCGTCGGCCACCTCGATGCGCTCCTGGTCGCCCAGCTGCAGCGCGGGCGAGGCCTTCCGCTGGGCGAGCAGCTCCCGGTAGAGGTGGAGGATGGATTCGGGCTCGTCGCGCAGCGCCTCGACGCTGCGGGCCGCGGCATCGGGCGGGAACGGCAGCCACGGCTCGCCCCACCCGTGGCCGCGGGACCGGTCCCAGGGCAGCGGCGCACGGCACCCGTCCCGGCCACCGGGGTCGACCACCCGGTCGGGCGGCACGTCCGCGTTCTCGAGGCCGAGCTCCTCACCCATGTAGAGGAACGGCGTGCCCCGCAGGCCGAGCAGCAGGACGGCGGCGGCGCGGGCCCGGTCCTCGGAGCCGTAGCGGGTGCGGTGGCGCACGACGTCGTGGTTGGACAGCACCCACGTCGGCCAGCCGTTGGGCTCGATGTAGGCGGCTGCGTCGTCGAGCTGCTTCGCCCAGCGGTACGAGCGCCACTTGGTGAAGAGGGGCGGGAAGTTGAAGGCCAGGTGGAGCTGGTCGCGCAGGTAGGTGCCGACCTTGGCCGTGTCGAGCAGGAACACCTCACCGACCGACATGCGGTCGCCGGTGTAGCTGTCGAGCAGCGCCCGGATGCGGCGCAGCAGCTGGTGGGTGAAGGGGGTGTCGTTGAGCGACGAGTGGGGGAGAGCGGCGACCTCGGGTGGGTCGTCGGGCAGCGCCGGGTCCTTGCCGATGGCGTGGATCACGTCCATGCGGAAGCCGTCGACACCGCGATCCAGCCAGAACCGCAGCGTCTCGTGCATCGCCGCCTCGACGTCGGGGTTCCCCCAGTTGAGGTCGGGCTGCTCGGGGAGGAAGAGGTGCAGGTAGAGCTGGTCGGTGGTCGGGTCGAGCGTCCAGGCCGGCGCGTCCCGGAAGGCCTGCTTCCAGTTGTTGGGCGGCGTGCCGTCGGGGTGCGGGTCCCGCCAGAAGTACCAGTCGCGCTTGGGGTCCTCGCGGCTCGACCGGGCCGCGATGAACCAGGGGTGCTCCGACGACGAGTGGTTCGGCACCCAGTCGATGATCAGGCGCATCCCCCGGCCGTGGATGTCGGCGAGCAGCCGGTCGAAGGCGTCGAGATCACCGAAGAGCGGGTCGACGTCGCAGTAGTCGCTGACGTCGTAGCCGAAGTCGGCCATCGGCGACCGGAAGAACGGCGACAGCCAGATCGCGTCGACGCCGAGCCACTCCAGGTGATCGAGGTGGCGGCGGATGCCCTCCAGGTCGCCCACGCCATCGCCGGTCGAGTCCGCGAAGCTGCGCGGATAGATCTGGTAGATGACGGCGGACTTCCACCACGGCTCGTCGGGCATCGCCGCACCGTAGAGGCCGCGACTCCCCGGCTGATCGCCAGGTGGCAACCGGCGGCCGGCGGGGGTCGATCAGCGGTCGTGCCGGCTCCGGGCCTGCAGCACCAGCCGAACCACGCCGGAGATCGCGATGACGACCAGCCCGATCGCCCCGAGCACCAGGAGCGCCTGCAGCAGGTCGTGCCCGAACGTCTGGTTCTCGGGGCAACCACCTGCGGCGCACTCGGTGGCGACCAGCACGTTCTGACGTTACGGGCAGCGGTCCCTGACCTGAGGCTCGGCGAGGTGGCACCCCACTTCTTTCCACCTCCCGACGAATTCGCACAGGCGCCACCACGCCTGTCCCCCCCCAATTCGTCGCGACGTGGAAAAAAGCTACGCACCTTGTGCGCACACCCGCACGCTCAGGGCGGGCAGGACGGCGCCGACTGACAGAGCGTGTGGACGCGGCGCTCGTTTCTCTCCACATCGGAGGACGCGCCGGCGTGGGCCAAGCGCGACTACCCCGGGTACGTCTTCTTCATCCTCCTGGGGTGGATGATCGCCTTCGCGGTCGTGATGGTCGTCGTCTCGGACCGGGTGCCAGCCGCAGCCATGAGGCCGATCCTCGTGGTCGGCTTCGCCGCGCAGTTGCGGGCACTCGCGTGGCTGCTGCCCCGCTTCGCGCGCGACGAGACGCCGCTCGAGCCGGAGCCCGCACCGCCGCAGCGGTCGATGCGCAGCACGCTGCGCATCGTCGCCGGGGTGGCGGCCACAGCCGTTGCCCTGGAGCTCGTCGCCGCGATGAACCACCGAGGCGGCAAAGACCGCACGACTCCCGCAGCCACGGTGTGCATGGACGATGTCCGGCGCCAGATCGGCTCCTCGGGCGCCCAGCTGACCAAGGCGACCGAGGTCGACACGGGTGACCGATTGGGGGCCGGCCGCGGGGTCGTCTTCGAGGTGACGGGCTGGGTCCGGAACGGGCGCAGGGCCGGGGTCTGGAAGTGCACCGCCACGAAGGCGAGCGACGGCTGGACGGCCGACGCAACGGTGATCGAATGAGCGACACGGGCCCGGCGTCAGCCGCTTGACCCGCTGAAACGGGCCGCGCCGGCGCCCCGCGCCCGTCTCGGCGAGCGATACACTCGTTCGCTGGACTAGACGTCAACCAGGAGTGGCCCGGTGAAGAAGGGTCGGCATCGCCGTTTCGAGGAAGCTCGCGCGCTCAAGCGCTCCAGCGAGCCTTCCTTCGAGGAACTCCTGGACAAGGCGGATTCCCAGCCGTGTCAGGAGTGCGGGGCGGATCCGGGGCATGACCACGCCAGCTGGTGCCTGGCCGGGAAGGATGACGAGGAAGATCCCTGGAGCTGACGGGTCCAACCGCCCTGCGCAACGTCGCGCTGGTGGCCCACGTCGATCACGGCAAGACCACGTTGGTCGATGCCATGCTGCGTGCCACCGGGGTGTTTCGCGCCCACCAGCAGGTGGTCGAGCGCGTCCTCGATTCGGACGACCAGGAGCGCGAGCGGGGCATCACCATCCTCGCCAAGGCCGCCTCGGTCACCTGGAACGGCACCCGCATCAACCTGGTCGACACGCCCGGCCACGCCGACTTCGGCGGTGAGGTCGAGCGGGCCCTGACCATGGTCGACGGCGTCCTGCTGCTGGTCGATGCGGCCGAAGGGCCGCTCCCGCAGACCCGCTACGTGCTGTCCAAGGCGCTGGCGCAGCGGCTCCCGGCCGTCGTGGTCGTGAACAAGGTCGACCGGGGCGACGCCCGCCCCGACGAGGTCCTCGACGAGATCTACGAGCTCTTCCTCGACCTCGGTGCCGAGGACGACGACATCGAGTTCCCGATCGTCTCCACGGTGGCCCGCGACGGCAAGGCGGTCAGCGGCATCGGCCACCCGGGCCCCGACGACGACCTCACGCCCCTCTTCGAGGCGATCCTCGAGACCGTCCCGCCCCCGGGCGGCGACCCCGAGGGTCCGCTCCAGGCGCTCGTCACCAACCTCGACGCGTCCGACTACCTCGGCCGGCTCGCCATCGGCCGGGTCGTGCGGGGCACGCTCCGGCGGGGCGACCAGGTCGCGCTGCTCGACGAGGAGGTCGACGAGGGCCAGAACCCGCTCAGCCGGCGACTCACGAACCTCCAGGGCTTCGAGGGCGTCAGCCGGGCCGACGTGGACGAGCGGGTGGCGGGCGACCTCTTCGTCATCGCCGGCTTTCCCGAGGTCGAGATCGGCGACACCCTCGCCGACGCCTCGCAGCCCGAGGCGCTCCCCAGGCTCAGCGTCGACGAGCCGGTGCTGCGCATGACCTTCGGTGTCAACACGTCGCCGATGTCGGGGAAGGTCGGCAAGTTCGTCACCTCGCGCCAGCTGAAGGAGCGCCTCGACCGCGAGGTGCTCGGCAACGTGTCGATCCGGGTGGCGCCCACCGACTCGCCCGACGTGATCGAGGTGGCCGGCCGGGGCGAGCTGCAGCTCGCCGTGCTCATCGAGAACATGCGCCGGGAGAGCTACGAGCTCCAGGTGAGCCGGCCCGAGGTCATCATCAAGACGATCAACGACAAGCGCCACGAGCCGCTGGAGCGAGGCGTGGTCGACGTGCCCGACGAGCACGTCGGCACGGTCACCCAGGCGCTCGCGCCCCGCAAGGGCAGGGTCACCGACCTCCGTCCGGGCGACCCCGGTCGGACCGTCGTCACCTTCGAAGCGCCGGCGCGCGGGCTCATCGGGTTCCGCGGCATGGTGCTCACCGCGACGCGCGGCACCGCGCTGCTGCACACCCACCACGCCGGTTGGATGCCGTGGGCCGGCGAGCTGCCGCACCGCCAGGGCGGAGCGATGCTCGCCGACCGCACCGGCGCGGCCACCGGCTACGCGCTCGACAACCTGCAGGCCCGCGGCGAGCTGTTCGTCGGCCCGGGCGAAGCCGTCTACGAGGGCATGGTCGTCGGCGAGAGCGCCAAGCCCGGCGACATGGTCGTCAACGCGGTGCGCGAGAAGCAGAAGACCAACATCCGCACCCACAGCCACGACGAGGGCATCAAGCTGGCGCCGCCTCGCGTGCACACCCTCGAGACCGCGATCGAGTGGATCGCCGAGGACGAGCTGGTCGAGGTCACGCCCGACGCGATCCGCATCCGCAAGCGGACGCTCAGCGAGCAGGACCGCCGGCGCCTGTCCCGGAAGACCGGGTAGCTACTTCCGCAGCGCGGGGTGCGGCAGGTACGTCGTGGTCGACGGCGCCGCCTTCGTCCGGGCCTCGATGTGGCCCACGAGCATCATGTACGGCTTGCGCCCGCACATCTCGATGAGCTCGTCGCGCATCTCTCGGTAGACCGGCTTGTCGCCGACGAAGGCCAGCGGATCGTCGGTGCACCACCAGTGGAACTCGAAGCCGCCCTCGCCCCAGTCGCGCCGCTTCCACTCGCGCACGGTCGAGGTGACGTGCCCATAGGGATCGGTGTCGTCGACCCGGCGCACGGGGACCTGCCAGCAGACCTCGGGCTTCCAGTCCATGAACCGCTCACCGGCCTCGAGCGCGGCACGGTGCAGCGCGCAGCCGGCACCGCCGGGGAACTCGGCCCGGTTGAGGAAGATGCACGCGCCGTCGACCAAGCGGGTGACGGTCTCGCCGTCGCGGTTGACCTTGATCGGCCCACCCCGCTTGGCGGCCACCTTGGAGAACTGCCACTGGTCGGGCCTGAGCCGCTCGGCCATCTTCTCGACGTGGCGCCGGTCCTTCTTGCCGGTGAGGTGCGCGCCGTACGAGCAGCAGCCGTGCACGAGCTCGGGCGCGGGCTCGGTCAGCACGCCCGGGCAGCCACGCCCGAAGATGCACGTGTAGTTGCTCGTGAGGAAGGTGACGTCGAAGACCCACGTGCGCTGCTCGTCGGGATCCTCGAAGCTCACCCACTCGTGCAGATCTTCGAGCTGGGGCATCACGCTGACCCTATCGGCGCGGTGAGCGCGGCTCGGTCACCCGGACGAGTGACGTGACACCATCTGCCCGGCGACGCGCGCCACGTGCGCGCGCAGCTCGGGTGGCTCGAGCACCTCGAACGGGAGGCCGAGGCCGACGAGGTGCCCGGCGATGTAGTCGAGGTCGTCGGCGCCAGTGGTGAGCACCACACCGTCGGGACCGTGCTCGACCAGACCGACCGTCGGTGGGACGCGCGCCCGCACCGTCGCCGGCGGCGCGTCGACGCGGACGCGCGCGCTGTAGCGGTACGGCGCGACCGAGGTGGCTCGGCTCACGAGCTCCGCAGCATCGGGTGGGTCGTCGAAGCGGAAGCGGTGCCCGGTGGGCTGCGCGTCGACGACCCGGTCGACCCGGAACGTGCGCCATCCGTCGCGGTCGACGTCGCGGGCCACCAGGTACCAGCGCCGGCCGGTGCTCACGAGGCGGAACGGCTCGATGCGTCGCTCCGACGGCGCGCCCTCGCGATCGACGTAGTGCATGCGGACCCGCTCCTGGCCGGCGCACGCCTGGCTGAGCACGACGAGCAGCCCGGCGTCGACCGCATCGGCCGGGCCGGACATCCCGATGGTCGTGGCCTGCAGGTCGGCGACCCGCTTGCGCAGGCGAGGCGGGAGCAGCCGGTCGAGCTTGGTGAGCGCGGCGAGCGCCGGCTCCTCCATGCCCCGCACGGCCCCTCCGGTGGTGGTGCCGAGGGCGATCGCGACGGCGGTGGCCTCGTCGTCGTCGAGCAGGAGCGGGGGGAGGTTGGTGCCCGACCCGAGGCGGTAGCCGCCGGCCACCCCGGGCATGGCGTCCACCGGGTAGCCGAGCTGGCGCAGCCGGTCGACGTCGCGCCGGACCGTGCGGGTGGTCACGCCCAGCCGGTCGGAGAGCTCGGGGCCGGACCAGTCGGGACGGCTCTGGAGGAGCGACAGCAGCCGGAGCAACCGGGCCGAGGTGTCGAGCACGTTCGCATTCTGGCCGCCGATGCGGACCGAACCGGTCCGCATGCCTGCGTACGGTCCCCGCCATGACCGCTTCCACCGACCCGATCGACTGGACCGAGCAGCTGCCCCTGCAGCTCAGCTGGCACTGGGAGAACCACGTCCGCCCCGGCCTCGACGGCCTCACCGACGAGGAGTACTTCTGGGAACCCGTCGATGGGTGCTGGAGCGTCCGACCTCGGGCGGAGGCCCGAACCGAGGTGGTCGGTGGCGCCGGCGACCTGGTGGCCGAGTTCGCGTACCCCGAGCCGGTGCCCGCGCCGGTCACCACCATCGCATGGCGCCTGGCCCACCTGCGGGTGGGCGTGTTCGGCCAGCGGAACACCTCGCACTTTGGCCGCGACCCGATCGACTACGCCACGGCGGTCTACGCCGGCGACGCG
This sequence comes from Acidimicrobiia bacterium, assembly GCA_019247975.1. GTDB lineage: Bacteria > Actinomycetota > Acidimicrobiia > Acidimicrobiales > Iamiaceae > JAFBAD01. The sequence goes on along the minus strand of JAFBAD010000251.1, from coordinate 6,425 downwards.
GCAACCGCACTGGCCGAGCTCGACGAGGAGTACGCCCGCTGGATCAAGGGCGTCGGCGAGCTCGGCCTCGAAGGCCTGGCCCGCCCGGTCGGCCCGGCCGAGGGCCCGTGGGCCGAGCACCCCTACGCCGAGCTCATCCTCCACATCAACCGTGAAGCCATCCACCACGGCGCCGAGATCCTCCTGCTGCGCGACCTGTACCGGCACCGCTGAGGTTTCTGCGTGCGATCGTCTCCACTTCTGGAGACATCTGCACGCAGAATGGCCGAGTGCACGACGCGCTGATCGCCGAGCTGCGGGCTGCCCTCGCGCCCGACCGGGTCCGCGACGGCGCGCTCGAGCGCACCCTCTACGAACGGGACGCGTCGCACATCCGCGGCGACGCGGCGGTCATCTGCTTCCCGCTCGACACCGCCGAGGTACAGGCGTGCGTGCGGATCGCGCTCGCGCACGGTCGCCCGTTCGTGGCCCGTGGCGCGGGCACCGGTCTGGCCGGCGGCGCGGTGCCGCTGGGCGACCCGGTCGTCATCGTCACCACGAAGATGGACCGGGTGCTCTCGGTCGACCCCGGGGCGCTCGTCGCCTGGGTCGAGCCCGGCGTGGTCAACCTCGACCTCGACAAGCAGCTGGCCCCGCTCGGTCTGCAGTTCGCGCCCGACCCGTCGAGCCAGCAGGCGTGCACGATCGGCGGCAACGTCGCCAACAACTCCGGAGGGCCGCACTGCCTCGCGTCCGGTGTGACGAGCGCGCACGTCGTCGCCCTCGAGGTCGTGCTGCCCGATGGCGCGGTGACGACGCTCGGCGGCCTCGACGCCGAACCCGACGGCTACGACCTGCGGGGTGCGTTCGTCGGGAGCGAGGGCACCCTCGGCATCGCCACCCGCATCGCGGTTCGGCTCACGCCCCTCGCCCCCGAGGTCGCGACCCTGCTCATCGGCTTCCCGTCGGTGCGCGATGCCGCCGCGGCGGTGAGTGCGATCATCGCCGCCGGCCTGGTGCCGGCCGCGCTCGAGATGATGGACCAGCGCATCACCCGCGCGGTCGAGGACTTCGTGCACGCCGGCTTCCCGACCGACGCCGCTGCGGTGCTGCTGGCCGAGGTCGACGGGCTCCCCGCCGCGGTTGCGGCCGGCACCGCGCTCGTGGAGGAGGTCGGCCGGGCCCACGGCGCGACGTCGGTGCAGGTGGCGCGCGACAGGGTCGAGCGGGCGGGGTGGTGGAAGGGACGCAAGTCCGCGTTCGGTGCGATCGCCCGCATCAAGCCGAACTACTACCTGCACGACACCGTGGTGCCCCGCGGCCGGCTGGTCGACGTGCTCGACGCGATCGACCGCATCGTCGAGCGCGAGGACCTCATCGTCATGCACGTGTTCCACGCGGGTGACGGCAACCTCCACCCGCTGCTCCTGTTCGACGCCCGCGAGCCGGGCGTGATGGACCGCGTCCACGCGGCGGGCGACGAGATCGTCCGCGTGTCCGTGGAGGCCGGCGGCGTGCTGTCAGGAGAGCACGGCATCGGGCTGGAGAAGCGGGACCTGATGCCGCTGCTGTTCGGACCCGACGACCTCGACGCGCAGGCCCGGCTGCGCGACGCGTTCGACCCCGAGCACGTCGCCAACCCGCAGAAGGTGCTGCCCGCCGGGTCGCGCTGCGGCGACCTGCAGGCCGTCCCCGCGGGAGCCTGGATTTGAACGGCGCGCTCGACACCTTCGCGGCGGAGGTCGGTGGCCCCGCCGGCGGGCCGGTCACGTGCGTCGGCGGGCGGACGCAGTGGGACGCAGGCGGACCGATCGCGGCAGGCGCGCGCGAGGTGCGGGCGCCCGAAGGGATCGTGGCCTACGTCCCGTCGGAGATGACCGTGCAGGTGCGAGCCGGGACGCCCGTCTCGGTGCTCGACGAGGCGCTGGCCGAGCACGGCCAGACGGTGGCGCTCCCGGACTGGCCCGGCGCGACCGTGGGCGGCGTGCTGGCGGTCGGGCGGAGCGGGATCCGCCGGCTCGGGTACGGCCCGGTGCGCGACACCGTGCTCGAGGTCCGGGCGGTGACCGCGGCCGGCGCGGTCGTGAAGGCCGGCGGACCGACGGTGAAGAACGTCAGCGGCTACGACCTGTGCCGGCTGCTGGTCGGGTCGCTGGGCACGCTCGGGTTCATCGGCGAGGTGACGCTGCGCACCCGTCCGGTGGCGCCGACGTCCCGGTGGGTCTCGGGCGAGCTCGATCCGTTCGAGGCACTGGCCCGCCTGCACCGCCCGACCGCCGTGCTGTGGGACGGGCAGACGACCTGGATCTGCCTCGAGGGGCACCCCGACGACGTGCAGGCGCAGGCCGACCTCCTCGACGCGGCCGGGGTGAATGGTCCGCCGGCGCGGCCGCCGCACCGGTGGAGCCTCACGCCGGGCGAGCTGCGGCACCTTCCCGGCCGGGCCGCGGAGACCGGCCGGTTCCTCGCCGAGGTGGGCGTCGGGCTCGTGCACGCGGAGCGACCGCCGCCGGCCCGACCGGTCGACCCGGTCGTCGCCGCCCTGCAACGGCGGGTCAAGGCCGCCTTCGATCCCGAGGGGCGGATGAACCCGGGGCGCGCACCGGCATGACCACCCTGGGTCTCGACCCCGACGAGCTGGCTGGTTGCGTGGGGTGCGGCCTCTGCCTGCCGCACTGCCCGACCTACCGGGTGAGCGGCGAGGAGGCGGCGTCGCCACGCGGGCGCATCGCGCTCATGCGGGTGGTCGAGCAGGACGGCGCCCCGGCCGACGACGCGTTCGCCGGGTTCATGGACGCGTGCGTGCAGTGCCGCGGTTGCGAGGCGGCCTGCCCCTCGGGCGTGCAGTTCGGCCACCTGATCGCCGGCACCCGGGCATCGCTGACCGCGGTGCGACCCGGGTCGGTACCCCGCTGGATGCGACTCGCCCTCCGAGGGCTCGGCCACCCCCGGCTGCTGCGGGCGGGGTCCCGCGCGCTCGCAGCCGGGCAGCGCCTCGGCGTCGTGCCGAGCGCCCGCTTCGGTCTGCCCGCCAAGTTGCCGCTGCGCGCACGGCCGTTGCAGCCCACCGGCACCGACGTGTGGCTGTTCACCGGGTGCGTGATGGACGCGTGGCTGCGCCCCACCCATGCTGCGGTGAAGGCGGTGGTGGAGCAGACCGGCGCCGGCGTCGCGCTGCCGGGCGGCTCCGCCGGTTGCTGCGGAGCGCTCCACGAGCACGCGGGCCTGAGGCCGGACGCGCTCGCCCTGGCCCAGCGGACGATGTCGGCGTTCCCCGGCGACGCGCCGATCCTGGTCGACTCGGCCGGTTGCGGGGCGATGCTCGAGTCCTACGGCGAGCTGCTCGGCACGCCGGAGGCGGCCCGCTTCTCGGCCCGGGTGCTCGACGTGCACGAGTGGCTCGCCGAGCGACTCGACCGGCTGCCCGATCCGGTGGCGCCCGTCCCCGGCCCGGTGGCCATCCAGGACCCGTGCCACCTCCGCCACGTCCAGCGCGCGCACGTCGCGGTGCACACCGTCCTCGCGCGGTACGTCACCGATCTCCGCACGCTCGACGACGAGGGGCTGTGCTGCGGCGCCGGCGGGGCGTACGCGGTCGTGCACCCCGAGACCGCCGCCGCGATCCGCGAACGGAAGCTGGCGTCGATCGAGCGCAGCGGAGCAGACCTGGTGGCCAGCGCCAACCCGGGCTGCGCGCTGCACCTGGCGGCCGGCGGCGCACAGGTGGTCCACCCACTCGAGCTCGTCGCCCGGGCCCTCGCGCTCGACGTGCGAGGCTGACCGTCGTGGCGGGGGAGTTCGACGACATCCGGGGCCGGCTCGAGGCGATCGCCGAGGAGCTCGCGGACCTCGCCATCGTGCGGCTGCGCGAGTCGATCGACGCGGGCGGCAACGAGCTCCCCGTCGACGAGCGGCGCCTGACCCGGGCCCGCCGGGCGGTGGAGAAGGCGATCGGGCTGCTGGCCGAGCCCGACGACGCGCAGTGAGGCAGCGATTCTGCGTGCGATCGTCTCCATTTCTGGAGACGATCGCACGCAAAAACGCCTTGGTGGCCGATAGGTAGCTCGATGGTGGAGACGGACGCGCCTGCGCTGCTGGCGCCTGGCCGAGCGCCGTGCTCGTACCGGGAGCTGGCCGCGGTCTGCGACCACCTGGCGGAGGCGCTCGCCGCCGTGGGCGTGCGGCCCGGCCAGCCGGTCGCGCTGTCGGCGCCGAACGGGCCGGAAGCGGCGTCCGCGTTCCTCGGCATCTCCCGGGTCACGGCCTGCGCGCCGCTGAACCCGGCATCGACCACCGCCGAGCTGACCTTCCTGCTCGACGACATGGAGGCCGCGGCGGTCGTGGTCGTCGGCGACGCCGGCCCGGCCCGGGAAGCCGCGGACGCGCTCGGCATCACGGTGCTCGACCTGCTGAGCGACCCGGCGCGCGATCCGGCCGGCGTCGTCCGCACCCTGGTCCCGATGGGGACCGTGCAGCCCCTGCCGCCCGCGCCCGAGGACGCGATCGCGCTGATCCTCCACACGTCGGGCACGACCGCGAAGCCCAAGCAGGTGCCGCTGACCGGGCGCAACCTCGCGACCTCCGCGGCGAACGTCGCCCGCACCCTGCAGCTCACCGAGGCCGACCGCTGCGGCAACGTCATGCCGCTCTTCCACATCCACGGTCTGGTCGCTGCGCTGCTGGCCAGCCTGCACGCCGGTGGCAGCGTGCTGTGCACCCCCGGCTACGAGCCCGGCACGTACCTCGCGTCGCTCCGCGAGGCGGGGTGCACCTGGTACACCGCGGTGCCGACCATCCACCAGGCCGTGCTCGGTGAGGTCGAGCGGGCCGGCGAACCGCAGCAGCGGCCCCGCCTGCGGTTCATCCGCTCGGCGTCATCCGCGCTGCCGCCGACGGTGATGGCCGGGCTCGAACGGGTCTTCGACGCACCGGTGGTCGAGGCGTACGGCATGACCGAGGCGTCGCACCAGATCACCTGCAACCCGTTGCCGCCGGGGGAGCGTCGCAGCGGGTCGGTCGGACCGGTCGACGCCGGGATCGCCGTCATGGGCGACGACGGCCGGCTGCTGCCCGAGGGCGCCACCGGCGAGGTGGTGATCAGGGGAGCGAACGTCACCGCCGGCTACCTGCGCAACGACGAGGCCAACGCGACTGCGTTCGTCGACGGCTGGTTCCGCACCGGCGATCAGGGCGTCGTCGACGACGGCTACCTGCGCCTCACCGGCCGGCTCAAGGAGCTCATCAACCGCGGCGGCGAGAAGATCTCGCCGCGCGAGGTCGACGAGGTGCTGCTGGACCACCCGGCGGTGGCCCGCGCCGCGACGTTCGCGACACCGCATCCGACCCTCGGCGAGAACGTCGCCGCCGCCGTGGTGCTCGCGCCGGGCGCCACGGCCACGGAGGAGGAGCTGCGGGCCCACGCCACCGGGCGGCTCACCGCACACAAGGTGCCGGCCCGCATCCTGCTCGTCGACGCCATCCCGCTCGGACCGACCGGCAAGCTGCAGCGGATCGGTCTGGCCGCGGCGCTCGGGCTCGATGCGGAGCTGCCTGCCGCAGCCGGGGCGGCCGATGCGCACTACGAGTCGGGGCTCGAAGCCGCCCTCGCCGGGCTCTGGGCCCACGTGCTCGGCTGCCCGTCGGTCGGCCGTCACGACCGGTTCGTCGAGCTCGGTGGTGATTCGCTCGCCGCGCTGGAGCTGGTCGCGCAGGTGGCCGACCTGTTCCGCGTCGACCTCGACGTCGGCACGGTGTTCGAGCGGGCCGCCACCGTGGCGGAGATGGCCACCCTGGTGCAGGAGCGCCCACGGGCCACGTCCGCCTCCATCCCCCAGGAGCCGGTCGACACGGGCGAGCTCTCCATCGCCCAGGAGGCGCTCTGGTTCGTCGAGGCCTTCGCCCCGGGCAACACCGCCTACAACCAGGCCCTGATCGCCCGGCTGCGCGGTCCACTCGACATCGGCGTTCTCGAGCGGGCGTGGCGGGCCCTGCTCAGCCGCCACGACGTCCTCCGGTCCCGCTTCTCGCTGGTCGACGGTCACCCGCGCGTGGACCACGACGGGCCGCTCGTCCCGCTCACCACCGCAGCCGCCGCCGATGAGGACGAGGCGCGGCGCCACGTCGAATGGGACCTGCGGCGACCCTTCGACCTGCTCGCCGGGCCGCCCGTGCGACCTGCGCTCCACGAGATCGACGCCGAGGACCACCTCCTCGCGGTCGTCTACCACCACATCGTGGGCGACGAGACCTCCCGCTCGGTGATCCTCGACGACCTCGTCGAGCTGTACCGCGCCGAGGTCGACGGGGTGCCGCCGGCGCTGGCCGATCCCGGACCGAGCTACGCCGAGGTGGCGGCCCGCCAGCGCCAGGCGATCGGTGGCGGCATCGACGACCGCACGCTCGCCCACTGGCAGGCGCAGCTGGCCGACCCGCCCGCCCCGCTCGAG
>JAFBAD010000226.1 GCA_019247975.1 Acidimicrobiia bacterium | reverse complement strand
TTGACGATGAACGCGCCGCCGATGGTGAGCAGCAGCGGAGCGGTCTCTCCGATGGCCCGGGCGATGCCGAGGATCACCGACGTCACGAGTCCCGACCGGGCGGTGGGCAAGACGACGTCCTTCGTCGTGCGCCACTGCGACCCGCCCAGTGCGAGCGATGCCTCCCGGAGGCCGCCCGGCACCAGCTTGAGCACCAGTTCAGCCGTCTTGGTGACGGTCGGCAGCATCAGCACCGACAGCGCGAGCGCACCGGCGAAGCCGCTCTGACCGAGGGTCAGCACGACCGTGGCGAACACGAAGAGGCCAGCGACGATCGTGGGGATCGCGGTCATCGTGTCGACGACCAGCCGGACCGGCCGGGCGAGCCGGCCGCCGATCTCGCTGAGGAACACCGCGGTGGCGACGCCGAGCGGGACCGAGATCAACGTGGCCAGGCCGACCTGCTCGAGGGTGCCGATGATCGCGTGCTTGCCGCCGCCGTCGGTCGCCTTGTTCAGCGAGCTCGTGTAGCGCAGGTCCTGCGTGAAGAACGTCGGCCGGAGCGCGTGGTACCCCTTGTAGATCGTGTAGCCGACGATGAAGACCATCGGCACGAAGAGACAGAGCGCGGCCGTCGTCAGCACCACCGTCCAGATGCGGTCTACGGCGACCATGCGGCCGCGACGCTGGTAGGTGACGGTCGCGTACAGCCCCAGGAACGCGACGTACCAGCACAGCCAGAACCCGAAGCCGCCGCTCATCGGCGTGAGCCACTCGAAGACCAGCCACACCAGGCTGAAGGCGGCGACGGCCGCGCCGACCAGACCGACCACGTCGTCGGGCCCGGATCGGCGCGGCCGGATCCGCAGCTCCGGCTCCTCCGGCGGCTCCTCGAGCCGGAGCACCGGTGGGCTCGGCGGTGGTGCCGTTGCGATGGACATCGTTCCCCCTAGGCCTCGGTCGCCGAACCGGAGCGCGAGCGGTCGACGATGATCGTCGCCACCGCGTTCACGATGAGCGTGACGGCGAACAGCGCCAGGCCGGCAGCCATGAGCGCGCTGATGCCGGTGTGGCTCGACTCCGAGAAGCGCAGCGCGATGAGCGACGCGATCGAGTTGCCGCCGCCGTCCAGGATGTGGCCGGTTCGGATGAAGATCGGCGAGATGATCAGGCTGACCGCGATGGTGTCGCCGAGCGCACGGCCCAGGCCGAGCATCGCCCCACCGATCATCCCGCCCCGCCCGAACGGCAGCACGACGGTGCGGACCATGCCCCACCGGGTCGCGCCGAGCGCGAGGGCGCCTTCCTTCTCGGCCAGCGGCGCCTGCGCGAACACCTCCCGCATGACCGACGTGCACACCGGCGCGACCATCAGCGACACCACGACGCCGGCGATGAACGTCGTCGACGCGTAGTTCTGGCTCGAGGTCTTGAAGAACGGCAGGAACGCGAGGTGGGTCGTCAACCAGCGGCTCACGTGGATGAGTCGCGGCTGCAGGAAGAAGAGCCCCCACAGGCCGTAGATCAGGCCGGGGATGGCGGCGAGCAGATCCACCATCGAGGTCAGCACCCGCTGCAACCGGCGCGGCGCGTACTCGGTGAGGAACAAGGACGCGCCGATGGCGACCGGCAGGGCGACGGCGAGCGCGACGAGCGCGATCAGGACGGTGCCGAGCAGGACCGCCGAGATGCCGAACACGCCGCTGTCGGGGTTCCACCCGGCCTCGGTGAGGAACTTCCACTTGGCGAGACGCAGTGCCGGCAGCGAGCGCGACAGCAGGAAGACGCCAATCAGGACGATCACCGCGAGGGTCACCGACGCTGCGGCCCGCGCGCCGAGCCGGTAGATGCGGTCGACCGGCGACGCCGGGTTGCGCAGGACGACGCGCGGCTCGTCCTCGTCCTCGCCGAGCAGCGGCGGGACGATGGTGGCGCTCACAGCGTGGCCGGGAGCACCCCGGCGAAGCTGTCGTAGAGCAGGACGAGGAGGAGCAGCATCACCGGCGCGATCAGCACGTACGCGACCTGGCCGGGCCAGCGGCGCAGCAGCCACACCGACGCGATGCCGGCGACGATCAGCACGCCGCCCCAGAAGAGCACCCGCCCCGCCGCACCGGGCTGGCCCTGGAGCCCGAGCTCGTCGGTGTGGAGCTGGGTGGGCCGGCCGTCGGGCTGCGCCCACGGGTCGCCTTGCAGCGTCGCCACCGCGACGAGCCTCCGGCTGGCCGCGAAGACCGGGTCGGAGGTCACGAGGGTGATGCGGCTGTCCCGGGTGGGACCGATCGGGTCGGCGTGGCCGGGTGAGACCGTGCCGACCCGCTGCACGACGAAGATCGACAGACCCTGACCGGTGGTCACCCGGATCGTGTCGCCCCGGTGCAGCCGGTCGAGGTGGAGGAACGGACCGCCGTAGGAGGCACGGCGTCCCGCGACGACCGAGTTGCCCGGCTGCCCCGGCAGCGGTGAGGTCCGCAGGTGCCCCGGGCCGCGCTTGAGCATCGAGGCGCTGGTCCCCTCGATCACCACCTCGTGCACCCCGATCTCGGGGATCTGGAGGACCGCGACAGCGCTCCCCTGCTTGATCGCACCGCCGAGCGGCGCCTGCGCGAACCCGAGCTCCGTGCGGAACGACTGCTCGAGGCTGCGTTGCGTGCGCCCGTGCACGAGCGGCGTCATCACGAACAGGAACAGGACGAACCCAAGCACCAGCCCACCGAGGATCTTCAGGCTCCGCGTGACGGCACCGCGCACCGAGTGCGAGCGCGGCGCGACGGGCGCCGGCTCGACGGGCTTCTGCTCCGGCGGCCGGACGCGGACCACCTGCACCACGGCCGGGGCTTCGACCGTGCTCATGGCGACGGTGAGGCGGCAGTTGCGGCCGCCCCTCCCTTGCGCCGCCGTCGACGCGGGGAGAAGAGGCCCCCCACGACCGCGGCTGCGAGACCGACCACGAGGACGATCGGCAGGATGAGCCGGTGCCCGCTCCCGGCGAGCGAGGCGAACACCGCGGCCGGTCCGGTCACCTTCGCGGACGTGGGCTCCTTGCCGCCGCCCGTGGGCGCGGCCGAAGGCGGTGCGTCAGGACTGGTCGGCACATCGCCCGAGCTGAACGAGCCGCCGTCCCCTCCGCCAGGTGACGTGAAGGGGATCTGCGACTCCACCGGCGGCGGCAGCGTGCTGGGCGGCGTCGGCGGGGGCGGTGTCGTCGAACCGGAGGCCGCCGCGACCACCTTGGCGGCCGCCGAGGTGGCCTGCGACTGCAGGTCGGTCGGCATCGGCAGGTAGCCGGCCGTCTGCACGTCGGCCTGGCCTTCACCGGCTGCGAAGGTCAGGAACTGCGAGAGCTTCCCTGCCGCGACCTTGTCGGTGCCGCTGGTCGGGACCATCGCGTAGTCGACCTTCACCAGCGGGTACCCGGTGGTCGTGGTCACGTCGGGCGACTTGGTCACGCCGTCGGTGTTCACCTTCATCGCCGCGAGGCCGGCGGTCAGGCCAGCCTGGTCGGGAGCCACGAACGGGTCCGACCCACCACCGCCGGCGCGGCGCAGCTTGGCGACGGGCTGGCCGAAGCGGGCCGCGGTCACGACGTCGGTCACCGCGAGGATGCCGTCGTTCTGCGCGCTCACCGACACGCCGTCGCCCGGCGCCTGGAAGTTGAACAGGCGTCGGGCGTTGATCAGCGTTCCCGTCCGCGGGTTGTAGTTGCCGATCGTGTTCGGGTCGCGGGCCTCGAAGATGTCGGTCGGGTACTGGACGCCCTTCCAGTAGGTGTCCACCTCGGCGTCGGGGTCGTGGCCGTCGAGGAAGGCACGTGCCGCCGGGTCCTCTTGGAGCCAGGTGGTGAGCAGGAGCGCGTCGGCGTTGCGTTCGCCGCGCAGCAACGGCGGCTGGACCTCCATGGGCCAGTTGTGGCCGGGGTTCAGCGCCTGGAACTCGGGGTCCTGGAAGAGGTGGAGACCCGAGCCCGAGATCAAGATGGCGACCAGGCGCGGGGTCAGGTTCATGTCCGTGATGCGCTGATGGGTCACGGTGTCGGTCACGTTGAACGCGACGGCCACACCGCTCACGTCGAGCGGGGCGTACGCGAAGGACCGGTGGCCGGGTGCGGCCGCGAGCTCGGCGGACGTCGCCGGGGTCGACGTCAGTCCGACCTCGACGCTGCCGTTGAGGAAGTCACGGCGTCCCGCGGGCGACGCCGACTCGGTGTAGTCGATCGAGAGCGACGGGTGCGCGGTGCAGGTCTTGGCGGCCCACTCGTAGAGCGCGTGGGCGGTCGACGCAGAGCCCTCCGTGCGCACGTCGGGGCTGGCGACCTCGGGGCAGTCGGACGGGCTGGGCGCGAACTGGAGCGGCGCGGTCACCGCGCTCGCGGGCAAGCCGCTGGTGGGCAGCGGGTTCCCGTCGTTCTCGAACGCGAGGATCGAGCACGGGTTGGAGGACTTGCAGTCGAGCTCCGGCAGTGCCTCGGCCGGCCGCACCTCGAAGAACGTGCTGCCGGTGCCGTCGGCGGTGGTGGTGGCGTCGTAGATGCCGGTGCCGAGGTCGTCGCCCGCCGGGGGCCGGAAGTTCTGGTAGCAGTCGGCCATCGATGTGGGCACCGCGCCCTTGCACTGGAAGACGGTGACCGTGTACGCCCCGCTCGAC